>NZ_JARESS010000139.1:0-3621 GCF_046027915.1 Paraburkholderia sp. RL17-347-BIC-D | reverse complement strand
CCGCCCCGCACAGGGGCAACGCCAATCGACCACCGTGAATTCAAGGAAAGGCCAACACGACAAAAACCGCCACGCAGGCACCCATGCAAAAGCACAACACCCCGACCGCGTACAATAGCGCCTTATCCAACGCCTTCCGGCAACCTCAATGTCCTTCGATTTCTTCCTCCCTTGCCCGCGCGGCCTTGAAGCCTCGCTTGCGGCTGAACTCGCCGAAATTGCCGCCCAACACCTGAACGGCGCCCCGTTCACGGCCGGCGCACAAGTGCCGGGCGGCGTGCATTTCCGCGGAGGCTGGGCCGCCGGCATGGCCGCCAACCTGTATTCGCGTCTCGCGAGCCGCGTGCTGCTGAAAATCGCGCATCGCCCGTATCGCAGCGAGCAGGACATTTATGCGCTCGCAGTCGAACAGCGTTGGGAACAATGGTTTTCGGCGAACGAAACGCTGCGCGTGGACGTCACGGCGATCAAATCGCCGCTGCGCAGCCTGGAATTCACGACGCTGCGCGTCAAGGACGCCATCTGCGATCGTCTGCGCGAAGTCAGCGGCGCGCGTCCAAGCATCGACACCGCCATGCCCGACGTGCGCGTGTTCGCCTTTCTCACCGCCACCGACTGCACGCTGTATCTCGACACCTCGGGCGATCCGCTCTTCAAGCGCGGCTGGCGCCTCGACAAGGGCGCAGCGCCGCTGCGCGAGAATCTGGCCGCGGGCATTCTGCGTTTGACCGGCTGGACCGCCGGCACTCCTCTGTACGACCCGATGTGCGGCAGCGGCACATTCCTCGCGGAAGCCGCGCAGGTGGCGCTGAATATCGCGCCGGGCGCGGAACGGCGCTTCGGCTTCGAGAAGCTCAAGCAATACGAAGCCAAAACCTGGCAAACACTCAAGGCCGCCGCGCTCGACGCGAAGCACGCCGCGCGCAGTTCGCGCGCCGATCTGCAAATCTTCGGCAGCGATATTTCCGGCGACATGCTCGACAAGGCGCGCGCCAACTTCCAGCGCGCCGGCTTGCCGTCGATTCCCCTCAAACAGGTCGACGCGCGCGGCATGACGCCGCCGACTTCCGCTGCAGGCATACTCGTCGCCAATCCGCCGTATGGCGAACGAATCGAAGTGCGCGGGCGCAATGCCCGCGGCGAGCTTCGCGAAGGCCGCGGCAATCGTGACAGCCGCGAAGACGAGGGTTTTCGTCGCGCGCAGGAAGAAACGCCGGACAGCGAATTTTTCCAGTCGCTCGGCGATGCGCTCAAGCAGCGCTTCACCGGCTGGCACGCATTCATCCTGACATCGGATCGCAAGCTGCCGGGCCAGTTGCGTTTGCGTGAATCGACCAAGACGCCACTCTTTAACGGCGCGCTCGAATGCCGTCTGTTCCGCTTCGATCTGATCGCGGGCAGCGTGCGGCAGCGTCCCCAGAGCGACACGCCGGCGGCGTGAAATGCGCTGCGTCTGACAGGTAGTTTGGCGACGAAAACCGCGGACTGGCTCCGCGGTTTTTTTTCGCCTGTGGCTTGCGAGCCGTCCGTTTTTTTCGCTGCCCTGTCCATCGCTCCTGCCACCTCCTACTGACACCACGCTGTCAGTAGCACCCCCGCACACTCCTTCTCACGCCATCCGGCGCTTTACACGGCTTACCCGCCATCCACAGGAGAGTGACATGTCCGCATCATCCAAAGTTGTTGCATGGTTCGAGATTCCGTCCGTCGATTTCGATCGCGCCGTCCGTTTCTATGAAGCGGCGCTCGACGTCAAACTGAATGTCCAGGAAGTCGGCGGCCAGCCAATCGCCGTGTTCGGCTACGAGGAGCCGGCCACCGGCGGCGCGATCGTCCACAGCCCGTCGATGACCCCGACCGACGACGGCGTGCTCGTCTATCTGAACGCGCAACCGACCGTCGACGCCACCCTCGCGCGCGTCGAGCAAGCCGGCGGCAAGACCGACGGCCCGGTGATCAAACTGCCGCAGGACATCGGCTATATCGCGTTCTTCACCGATACGGAAGGCAACCGCCTCGGCCTGCACTCGCGGACCAACGGCTAAACGCAACACAACGCTCGTGCGCGGCGGCCGGCGAGCACCGCGCACGAACGCCGACCGGAGCGCGGCATGCGGCGCTATCATCGCGGGACTGTCCCCGTCCTCTTCTACAAGACGCCCACGATGACGCGCCGCGCCGACCGCCTGTTCCAGATCGCCGAACTGCTGCGCGGACGGCGTCTGACCACCGCGCAACAACTCGCCGACTGGCTGCATATCTCGCTGCGCACGGTCTATCGCGACGTGCGCGATCTGCAACTGTCAGGGGTGCCGATCGAAGGCGAAGCCGGCATCGGCTACCGTCTGAGCCGCGCGGCAAGTTTGCCCCCGCTCACCTTCACCGCCGATGAACTGGCCGCGCTCGCCGCGGGCGCGCGCATGCTCGAGTCGTGGGGCGGCGCCGGCTTCGCGGGCGGCGCGCGCGGGGCGCTCGCCAAGATCGCCTCGGCCATGCCCGCCGACAAGCGCGCGACGCTGGAAAGGCTCGCGGTCTTCGCGCCATCGTTTCACATCAAAGTGGATTTTTCCGCGCAATTGGACGCGCTGCATCGCGCGATCGACACGCGGCATGTGGTGAGCTTTGCCTATGTCGATGTGAATGGCGCGGCGACCGAGCGTCGTGTCTGGCCGCTCGCCCTCGCCTATTGGGGCGCGCGCTGGACGCTCGGTGCGTGGTGTGAATTACGGAGCGATTTCCGCAATTTCGGGCTGGAGAAGATTCAGAACCTTCAGGTGCTCGAACAATATCCAGATCAGGAAGGCAGGCGACTCGCGGACCTGTTGCGGCATGTGAATGCGAAGCCGAAGTGAGGATCGCGGTTCGCCCCGCTGCGAGGCAAACCGCGATCTCGTTCCTTCGGCGCAGGCTTATTCCACCGCCTTCACCATGTCTTCGATCACCTTCTTCGCGTCGCCGAACACCATCATCGTCTTGTCCATGTAGAACAGGTCGTTGTCGAGCCCGGCGTAACCTGCGGCCATCGAGCGCTTGTTCACGATGACCGTACGCGCCTTGTACGCCTCGATGATCGGCATGCCCGCGATCGGTGACTTCGGATCGTTCTTGGCCGCCGGGTTCACCACGTCGTTCGCGCCGAGCACCAGCACCACGTCGACCTGACCGAACTCGCCGTTGATGTCGTCCATTTCGTAGACCATGTCGTACGGCACTTCGGCTTCTGCGAGCAGCACGTTCATGTGACCTGGCATCCGTCCGGCCACCGGGTGAATCGCGTACTTCACCTCGATGCCCTTCTCGACCAGCTTGTCGGTCAGCTCCTTCAACGCATGCTGCGCGCGCGCAACGGCAAGACCATAACCCGGCACGATCACCACGGTTTCAGCATTGCCGAGCATGAACGACGCATCATCGGCAGAACCCGATTTCACCGGACGCTGCTCAGCCGACCCACCTGCCGCTGCCGCTCCCGGCTCATTGCCGAAGCCACCGAGAATCACGTTGAAAAACGAGCGGTTCATCGCCCGGCACATGATGTACGACAGAATCGCACCGGACGAACCCACCAGCGAGCCCGCGATGATCAGCATCGGATTGTTCAGCGAGAAGCCGATGCCCGCC
>NZ_JARESS010000138.1:0-3742 GCF_046027915.1 Paraburkholderia sp. RL17-347-BIC-D | reverse complement strand
TATGACGGAGGTGCTGATCCTCGGGATGCTGGTCGCGCTGGTCAAGCTGGCGCATATCGCCAGCGTCGTGCCGGGCGTCGCGCTCTGGACGTTCGGTGCGTTGATGCTGATACTCGCGGCGGCCAGTGCCGCGTTCGATCCGCACGATCTCTGGCAAAGAATAGGCGGCCACTACCGCGTCGCGCCGGGCCCGGAAGAACTCGCCGCGCCGTCCGCACGCACGGCAATGGCCAGCGGTCTGATGACCTGCCACGATTGCGGGCTGCTGACAAAAGCGGCCCCACACGCCCACGACGTGAGCTGTCCGCGCTGCGGCGCGCATCTTCACGAACGCAAACCGGCGAGCTTCGCGCGCACGTGGGCGTTCCTGATCGCGGCGATGGTGCTGTACATCCCGGCGAACATGCTGCCGGTGATGAACACCAGTTCGCTGTTCGGCTCGGAGAAAGACACGATTCTGAGCGGCGTGGTGTACCTCTGGACATCCGGCTCCTGGCCTTTAGCCATCATCGTGTTCATTGCGAGCATCGCTGTTCCGATGCTCAAGATCATCGCGATCATGTTCCTCGTCATCTCGACGCAGCGGCGCTCGCGTGCGATGTTGCAGCAGCGGACGCGCATCTACCGCGTGGTGGAACTGGTCGGGCGCTGGTCGATGCTCGATATCTATGTGATCACGATTCTCGTCGCACTCGTCCAGTTCAATGCACTCGCGACCATCCAGGCAGGCCCGGCCGCCGTGGCTTTCGGCGCGGTAGTCGTGATGACGATGTTCGCGGCCATGTCATTCGACCCGCGCCTGATCTGGGACGCAACGGAGCACAATCATGGCTAAACCTCCCGGTCTGCCGGGGTCATCGGATGTCCCCGAAGCTGTTGCCACGCGGCGCTCGCGCTGGCGGATGCAGATCGTGTGGCTGGTGCCACTCATTGCCGTTCTGATCGGCGGCTGGCTGGCCGTGAAGACGATCCTCGAGCAGGGCCCGACAGTCACCATCAGCTTCGACACCGGCGAGGGGCTCGAAGCGGGCAAGACGAAGATCAAGTTCAAGAACGTCGATATCGGTGTGGTCAAGAGTGTCACGTTGTCGGGCGATCACCGCCGCGTGATCGCCACGGCCGAACTGTCCAAAGATGCCACCAACCTGCTGGTAGACGACACGCGGTTCTGGGTCGTGCGTCCACGCATTTCCGGCGGCACCGTATCCGGCATCGGCACGCTGTTGTCGGGCTCGTTCATCGGCATGGACGTGGGCACATCGACGAAGTCGAGGCGCGATTACACGGGCCTGGAGTCACCGCCCGTGTTCGCTATCGGCGTGCCGGGCCGAGAGTTTGTACTGAAAGGCGCTGACATGGGCTCGCTCGATGTCGGTTCGCCCATCTTCTACCGGCGGCTGCAGGTCGGCCAGATCGTTTCGTACCAGTTGGACCCGGACGGAAAGGGCGTGACGATGCATGTCTTCGTCAACGCCCCTTACGAGAAATACGTGACGCCTGATACGCGCTTCTGGCAGGCAAGCGGCGTCGACGTGTCGCTCGATACGACGGGCGTCAAGGTCAATACGGAATCGCTGGTGGCGATCCTGATTGGCGGACTCGCATTCCAGACGCCGGACGAAACGGCCGATGGAGCCGAGGCCGCCGCGAACGCCGAGTTCACGCTGTTCCGCGATCGTGCGGAGGCGTTTAAGCGCCACGATCGGATCGTCGACAACTATGTGCTGGTGTTCAGGGAGTCAGTGCGTGGACTGGCCGTCGGCGCGCCGGTCGATTTTCTTGGCATCGTGGTGGGCGAGGTTGCAGCGATCAATACGCGGTTTGATCCCGTTACCAAACAGTTCAGCATCCCGGTCGAGATACGTCTCTTTCCAGAACGTTTCACGTCGCGCTATGTGAAGGGCGGGGTTGGAGGCAGAATCACCGACGATCGTCAGCGACTTGCGCAAACGCTGATCGACCATGGCTTGCGCGCGCAATTGCGCACCGGAAACCTGCTGACCGGGCAACTCTATGTTGCACTCGACTTTTTCCCGAACGCGCCCAAGGCGAAGGTCGATTGGACCACCACTCCGCCCGAGTGGCCAACCATACCTGGCGGTCTGCAGTCCATGCAGGATTCGGTGACGAGTCTCCTCGCCAAGCTGAACCAGATTCCATTCGGCGGGATCGGGAAGGGCGCGCAAAAGACGTTGGCCGATGCGGATACGCTCCTCAAGCAGTTGCGGACCGACGTGGTGCCGCAGGCGCGGGACACGCTCGCCGCCGCACAGACGGCGCTAAATTCCGCGAACGGCGCGCTACAGCCCGATTCCGCGCTCGCGCAGAACACCTCTGACGCGATGAGGGAACTCGCGCGCACCGCAGCTGCTTTCCGTACGCTGGCGGACTATCTGGAACGCCATCCGGAGGCACTCATCCGCGGCAAGCTGGAGGATAAAAAATGATGCGCATATCCTTATCCCTCGTCGTCGCGGTGGCGGTTGCCGCGCTGATGAGTTGTGCCACGCCCAAGGCGGACTTCTACACGTTGAGTCAGGAGGTGCAAGGCGCAAGTGGGCAACCCGCAACGCCGATTGCGGTCCTGGTGGGGCCGGTCAGCGTGCCAGAGCTTGTCGACCGGCCGCAGATCGTGGTTCGTGCTGGCGTCAACCACGTGACTTTCGACGAATTCGCCCGCTGGGCCGAGCCGCTGAAGAGCCAGATTCCGCGCGTGTTTGTCGCCGATCTCTCGCAGCTGCTGAACAGCCCTCGCGTGTCGACTTTGCCGATCGGTGGGGACGCGGCGGCGGCCTGGCGAGTGCGGATCGACGTCCAGCGCTTCGATGCCTTGCTCGGCGATGCCGTGACTGTCGATGTCTTGTGGTCAGTGTTGCCACCGGGCAAAGCGCCGCCGATCATCGGCCGGACCATCGCGAGCGAGCGCTGCGCAGGCCCGGGCTACGATGCGGCGGTGGCGGCCTGGAGCAGGGCGCTCGCCACGGTGAGCCGCGCGATCGCTGCTGGAATCATGCCGGCACCGCCACCGTGAAACGTGCCGCGTTAGCGCGAGGGGACGCGCTTGTTGGCCCCTGGAGGCGACGACACACTGCGCCAGCCGTCGACGGAATCCAGGAACGGAGATGTCTCGCGCTAAGTGTGCAAGGCATATGGGTTACGGCGATCGTCCTTGCCATTGAACTGACGGCAGCGGGCTATGCATTCGCACAATCCGGAGTCGCTGGCTTGATCGACCAGCAGCAATGCATGTTCTGCCATACGACAGAGGGGGCTAACCTGGCCCCGTCGTTTCCGCAGATTGCGGAACGCTGTCGCACGGTGCTGGATGCGGGCGTCATGCTCGCAAAGAAAGTGAGGAATGGTGGAAAAGCAACGCTGGGGGGACATCACGATGCCGGACGCGGACCGCGTCGCGCCGCTTTCGCCTGAACAGGCCGACATGGTTATTCAGTGGGTGCCGACCCAGTGATTCGACACGGCCTGACCAGGTTTCCCGACGATGCAGGCTTGCGGCAGTTCGTCGAAGTGCCGCACTGTGCGGTCGGTTTCACCTTGAGTCTGTTCGTCGCGTTACTCGCGGTCGACGGTCACGGATACCGAGTGCCTCTCCGGTTCGGCGCGACGCTATCGGGCGTTACCGGATATCCGTCGCTCCCGGTTCGCGTCGAGTGAGACCGGGGAATGTCGCCGGAATAATTGATCGCTCGCTTAACTGGAGAAGAACATCGTGAGCCTCGACACA
>NZ_JARESS010000137.1:0-3828 GCF_046027915.1 Paraburkholderia sp. RL17-347-BIC-D | reverse complement strand
GTAATGCTCGGCTTGCTACAGGCGTTGCCGCGCATGGTGGAGGGGCGGATCAAGAGACGGCTCGCGGTTTGGTACCGCGAAATCAAATCGCTGGAAGATGAAATATGGAAAAACAGGCAACCGACCCGGGACCAGATTACGCAATGGCGCGATGAAATCGAGGACATCGATGCACACGCCAGTCAGATACGGATACCGCAGCGCTATTTTCAGGATGTCTACGCGCTCAAACAGGCGATCAGTGTCGTCAGGGATCGGATTTCCCGAATTGCAGGAAACATGAAGTAATAGCAAACTTGCCTATAGCAGACACCCAGTGTCTACCCGGCAATGCCGCGCAAGCCGATCGCCAGAAGGCCCGTTCAGTGAGGCGCAAGCTCATGGGCGGTTCGTGTCGGGTCTATTGCCCGCGACGTGCAGGGACACGAGCCGCGCCAGGACAATCGTCGGATAGAGCTGGCAGATCAGCGCTTCGAGGATCGCGAGCGATCGCGTCGCGTGGCCGTGCGGCGTGATGCCGCCATAGCCAACGGTGGTCAGCGTGGCGAAGCTGAGGTAGATCCAGTCGGGTGGCCGCGCAGCGCGCGTCTTGGGACCCCGCGACAAACGAGCCGGGCGTGTGCAGGGCAATGAGCTGGTAATCTTCGGCCCAGATCACGCCAACCATGATGTAAAGAACGACGGCCCCGCCGCCTTTATCGAAGGGAAGAACCCATTCGCTCCAGCGAAAATGTATCGCGCCGAACGCAATCGCCGCGATGACGATGAACGTCCGCCGACGATCCAGTGCTGTGACCGCACCGCTCAGCAGCATGAACGACAGGAGCAGGTCCCGCATAACGTGCGCGAAGACGCTTGTCGGCGAAACGGCGAACGGGAGGACGAACACGTTAAGCAGGAGCAGGGCGAGGAGGATCGTCATATTGACGATATCCGCCCGTGTGCTCAAGTCGATCAACCCATCTCGGATTTCCTTCACAGCCCCTTTCCCCGATAGGGGGCGCAAAAGTTGCTGTGCAATCTTGCACTCATAGCATTGAAAAAGCGAGGCCCGAGGGCAACGTTGCGACGATCTCCCGGCTCCTCGCGCTGGGTAGCGATTCTATGAAACTAAAGGTCAATTGATCGGTCGAGTTGAAAGATCTCATACTCGGCCAGACAAGGAAGACTGGAGGCGTTCATGAAAGCCTTTGGATTTGCGATGATCGTGGTGACGTTGCGTCTATTCGCGTGTCTGCCTTATCGGCTCGTCGCGCGCCTGGGGTCGGCGCTCGGCGCGCTGCTTTATCGGATCCCCAGTCGCCGCAAGCGCATTGCCCTGGTGAATCTGCGTCTGTGCTTCCCCGAGAAATCGATGGCTGATTGCGACATGCTCGCGAAAGAGAATTTTCGTCAGGTCGTGCGGAGCTACCTTGAACGCGGCGTGCAATGGTACGGCAGCGAGCGGTCGATACAACATCTCGTGCAGATAGATAGCCGCATCGACCTGCACGACGAGCATCCTCCGCCCACCATCTTCATGGGTTTTCATTTCGTCGCCATCGAGGTCGGCTGCATGCTTTATTCCATGAGCCTGCCCGTTGCGGCTCTGTACTCGCGCATGTCCAACGAGCGTCTTTGCGAACTTGCCCGCAAGCGCCGCAGCCGGTTCGGCGCGGAGATGATCGAACGTTCGACGAGCGCAAGAAAAGTCGTGGCGCTGTTGCGATCTGGCAAACCAGTGATGCTAGCGGCGGACATGGACCACGGCGTCGAGAACTCGGTGTTCGTGCCGTTCTTCGGCGTTCCGACATGCACGCTGACCTCGATTTCCCGCCTCGCGAGACTTGGGCGGGCGAGGGTCGTGCCGTTCATCACAGAGGTACTGCCGTGTTATCGCGGCTACAAGCTGACGATCTTCGAGTCGCTGGAAGACTTCCCCTCGATGAGCGACGAAAAGGATGCCCGCAGAATGAACGCGTTCCTGGAATCGCAGATACTGCGTATTCCGGACCAGTACTACTGGGTTCATCGGCGCTTCAAGCACCGACCTCCAGGTCTCGAGCCAGTGTATTAGCGCGCCCGAGTCGGTCATCGGGCAGAGTTCTCATCTACGGTCATTCGCCTGCGCAGCAATGCGCGAAAGACACATTAAAAGCAAATTCCATTATGCCGTTACTTCTTCTCGAACGGAAAAACCACATTCCAGTCCTGTTTCATGTCCACGACGGTCCAGCCCTTGGCCTCCGCCTCGTCGAGCGCCTTGTCGAGTTTTCCGATGCTCGACTGCCGGTCGTAGGCCCATTCGCGCACCGCGTCCGTATGATGGACAAGGCCCATGAAGCGCGCACCGTCACCGGCAGCGGTCCATTGGAGCATCTGCAGGTCACCATCGGAATTGCCGAAGGCGAAAACGGGACGGCGGCCAATATGCAGGTTGATTCCAACCGGCTTGCCGGGACCGTCGTCAATGAAGCCCAACTCAGGCAAACGCATTAGCACCGGCTTGCCGTCGAGCATCTCGAACCGGGTCTTGCCGCTGCTGCCGATTACCTGCTCGGGTGGAATGCCATATATTTTCTCCGTCCATGGCCGCATGAATTCGATGCCGCCACCGGACACGATGAAGGTTTTAAAGCCATTCGCGCGCAAGTACGCAACCAGTTCCAGCATCGGCTGATAGACCATCGCCGTGTACGGTTGGTTGAACCTCGAATGCTTAGCCGTGGCAAGCCAATCGTTTAGATCAACGTTTTTTTTTCGTGTGGCACGCTGGGCGTCCTGAAACGAGATCACGCAGGGTTAACCACGGGGCCGCCGCCCGCTTCTCTATAGCGAGAGGCGAGCGGCCCGGTGGATAACCCGTGCCGAAGGCGATGCCGCTTTTACCTGCTCGGGCACTGTCAGGTTGATGTGGAGGCGGCGGTAGAATGAAGTGATGAAGAAAACGAAATCGCTTTATCACGGTCACCGCTTCCCTGCCGTCGTCATCAGCTGCGCGGTTCGGTGGTATTTCCGGTTTAGCCTGAGCCTGCGCGACGTCGAGGAGTTGTTGCTCGAGCGTGGTGTCGTGATCACGTACGAAACGATCCGTTGCTGGTGCGACAAATTCGGCGCTGAATTCGCCCGGTGCGCCAAAGCGGCGCGGCCCAGGCCGGGCAGCATATGGCATCTGGACGAGATGTTCGTGACGCTGCGCGGCGAGCCGTATCTGTTGTGGCGAGCGGTCGACGAGCACGGTGCTGAGCTCGATGTGCTGGTGCAAAAGCGGCGCGATAAGTCCGCGGCAAAGCGCTTCTTCCGGCGGGTGCTGCGTTCAAACCCGGTGCCGCGCAAGATCGTGACCGACCAGTTGCGCAGCTATCCGGCGGCGAAGGCTGACATTCCTGAGCTCGCTCATGTAAAGCACGTTTTCGTCAAGGCGGCTGCACGTGTGAACAACCGTGCCGAGAACAGCCACCAACCGACCCGCAGGCGCGAACGCCAGATGTGCGGCTTTCGCGATGCGCGTCGCACGCAAGCGTTTCTTTCATGCTTTGGCCCGATCCGGCAGCACTTCGCGCTGCCCAGACATCGGATGAACGCGGCATGTCATCGTGCCGTACTCCAGGAACGCTTCGTCACATGGCATGGTTGGACTGTCACTGCCGCATCTCAGAAAACTATCTAATCAGGATAACTACGCTTTGGCCAAAAAGGTAGTTTACAGCCGTCAACTTGACAAAGCCCTTCCCTGACCCCGGCATGACGGTGGCCGCCATCGACCGGCTGGTCCATCACTCGACGATCTTCGAGCTGAACGTCGAAAGCTACCGGCGCCGCAAAGCCAGCGACAAACAGAAGGAGCGA
>NZ_JARESS010000136.1:0-3858 GCF_046027915.1 Paraburkholderia sp. RL17-347-BIC-D | reverse complement strand
CGGCTCTCTGGAAGAGCATGTCCGGCTGCAGAAAGTTCTGGGTTCGGCCAGGAAGGGACACTCGACCTCGGCAGATAGATCGTTGACGATTCTGCTGTGTGTGAATGCCGAATTGCAGCGCCGAATTGGAGATCGTAGGCTTAGATAAAATAAACTGTCGTATCCGCGCATCTCATGCGCGACTGGGGCGATGCTGTGCCGACAACTGACGTGGTGAAATTATACGGAGCCGCATGGAGTGTATATGTGCGGATCGTCCGGCTTGCGCTGGAAGAGAAGCAGGTCAAATATGACTTGGTCGAGGTAGATGTATTCGCAGAGACGGGTGTCCCGCAGGAGCATTTGACGCGTCATCCGTTCGGCCGCATTCCGGCCTTCGAGCATGGCGATTTCCATCTTTACGAGACAAGCGCGATTGTTCGCTACATCGACGACGCTTTCCCCGGATGCAAACTGCAGCCGACAGATCCGAAATCGCGCGCCAAGGTAAATCAGATCGTTGGGATACTGGACGCCTATGCATACCGAACGCTCGTTTGGGACGTATACGTTGAACGCGTGGTTTCAGCTCGCGAAGGCCGGTCAGCAGATGAGCAGAAGATCACCGCCGCGCTGCCGCGTGCCGCTGTATGTTTATCTGAGTTGACCCGACTGTCCGATGACCGAGGGTTCCTGATCGGCGGTGACGTGACATTTGCTGATCTGTACGCCGCTCCAATCTTCGCATGCTTCATGCAGGCACCTGAAGCCGTTTCATTAATGGAAGGGTGCGAAAAACTGCTCTACTGGTGGCAACGATTCGCCACTCGCGACAGCATGTCCCGGACAAGGCCGTGAGCAGCGGCGCGCGGCACGGAACGGCCCAGTTCCAGACACTGGGTCGGCAACACTGAATTGGTGACCATCTGGCAAACTTCGCGAAGCACCGATACCAACCTGGAGGGCGGTGGTGTCCATCAATGTAAACGGCACGGAAGGCTACGCGGAGAATGCACAATCGCTCATCGAGCAATGGCAAGACATCTCGTTCGCGGAACACCATGCGCCCATCATGCATCTCGTTCCGACGCACCCGGCCTGCATTCTCGACGTTGGAGCCGGTATCGGAACCGACGCCGCTGCTTTCGCGGCGATGGGGCATACAGTCGTAGCCGTCGAGCCGGTGGACGCGTTGCGCGTTACCGGAATCAGGCACCATCCCTCCCCCCGGATTGAATGGCTGGACGATAGCCTGCCGGATCTCGCGATCCTGCGTTCGAGACGAAAAGAGTTTGACTTCGCTGTGCTGTCGGCCGTTTGGATGCACCTTGACGAAGACGAGCGTCATCGGGCGATGCCGAACGTCAGCGCTATCCTGTGTGACGGCGCCATGCTGGTCATGTCCTTGCGTCACGGTCCGGTTCCGAAAGGACGACGGATGTTCGATGTTTCGGCGGAAGAGACCATTCAACTCGCAAATGCTCGTGGTTTGCGAACTATGCTGAACGTCCAGACCGAATCCATCCAGCGCGGAAATCGGCGCATGGGCGTGACGTGGACCCGACTGGCCTTCGTCAAAGACGTTCCGACCTCGAGACTGGATGCGACACTATCGCCTTGCCCGAGGGCTCCCCCTCACCAGGCGTACAATCCTCTGACCATATCGGGTGCCACGTCCATTTTTGAGAGAGTCGTCAATGGCGGCTGACGATGCACGCCCTGAGAACCGCCAACCCATAGGCCCGGCGATTTCGTGGCCGGCAGCGGAGAACGAGCCACATGCCCGCTCAGATAACCCCCAATCAACTCGTTCAATTGATCATCCCAGGTATCACGGCCGTCTTTTCGCTCGGTTTTGCCTGTGCATGGCTCTACGATAGACGACTGCGCTATCTGCGCTTTCTCTCCGCTTCATTTGTTGCTTTCGCACTCGGCTCAGCAGTGCAGATCTGTCACCTACCGGATGAATGGCGATTGAACGCGCTTATATCGGCAACGTTTTATGTGTTAAGCATTCAACTGTTGGCGGAAGGTGTTTTGCGCAGGGCAGGGCTTCACTTGCGGCTAGCGACGCATGCGTCGATGTTCGCGCTGGTGCTGGGCGGCATGTATTACTTCGCCTTCGTGACGTCAAACCTGCTCGTGCGCGTCTACATTCTGAATCTCAGCGCCGGGCTGTTGATGGTGTTTACCGCGGTCCGTTTCAGGAAACGCTGCAATGGGCGCACCGTCAACCACGTTCTTCTCTGGGTGCTGCTGATCTTCGGCGCCAGTTTTTTCATCAGGACGCCGCTCACTACGATCCAATCCTTGCCGCATAGCGCTGCGCCGTTCGCGAGAACCATTTTCTGGGTCTTGCTGCAGTTGTCGCTCGCCCTGATGGGCGCTGTGTTGGGGCTCGTGCTGCTGGCCGCCGCGATGTCGGACGTGATCGACCGGCTGACTCTCGAACGCGATCTCGACTCGCTCACCGAAACGTTGAACCGGCGCGCGTTTGAACGCATGGCGGGCCGCTGCGTGGCGGACAAGCGAAGCTATCCGCTCGCGCTGATCGCTTTCGACATCGACAACTTCAAATCCATCAACGACCGTTATGGGCATGCGGCCGGCGACGCGGTGCTGCGCCAGTTCGCCGCAATCCTGCGCGCTGCGGTGCGCGAGAAAGACGTGGTGGCGCGCATCGGCGGCGAGGAGTTCGTGCTTCTGCTGCCGGGCGCTGACGACAAATTCGCGTATCAGATCGCCGAGCGCTTGCGCACCGTGCTGGAGTCTTCACGCTTCAATGAAATCGAGGCTACGCTGTGCGTTACGACGAGTGCCGGCATTGCCCGGTATCGGCCTGGCGAGGCGGTCGGGGCGTTGCTGGCGCGCGCAGATCACCTGCTCTATGCGGCGAAGCGCGCGGGGAGGAACCGGGTGGTCACGGAGCCATTAGGTCAGACGTGGAATGCCCCCGAGCTTGATATCGTGTGATCGCCCGAAGGCCGGCAAGCACTCAAACCGTACCGTCGCGGATGGGCTTGGGGCAGGAATTCGGATAGGAGCATCGGGCGTCGTCGACGCTGCTCGCCAGTGTCCGCTTCCGCTAACCGCGATCGTCCCTCGTGGGTCGGGTGCGGCCCTTCACGACGAGCGGTACCACGCTAATGCGGGTCGGCTGCGACGTGCAATCACCGGCCGTAGACGGGGAAACTGGCGTTGCTTGGGGCGCGTACGATGAGCGCTGGGCGAGACGCGTACGCGGGCGTTTCCTGCACTAGAATGAGTTAGCGTCGCTGGCAGTAGCCCGTCAGCACGACCTGCGGGATTCGCGTTGGAGGAATGCCATGCCGACTTACCAATACCGTTGCGAGCAGTGTAGTGAGATGTTCGGGAATGTCGAACATCTGGCTGAACATGAAACCGCTCATCCGAATTGTCCGAAGTGCGGAAGCGAGAAGGTTCAGCACATACCAACGCCATTTGTCGCGAAAACGTCCAGAAAGAGCTGAAATCTACCTTGCGACAGTTCGTTTTTTAGTGCGGGTGAGCAACCGGGGACGCGGGTCCCCTCGTTTTCGGGGCGATGAACTGCGGTCCATGAAACTCATGTCCAATTGAGCCCGCCAGAGTAACTTCGGACAAAAGCGCTCTGTCGTCCCAACGACACCCTGCGATGGCGGACTCAACCGATGGATGCAATAGTTTGCTGGAATCGTTCAGTCGGCCGGAGCGGTCGCTCGCGCAAGGGAATGGCAGTCCATCTGAGTCAACGCGCCAAAACATAGTGCCACGCGGCCGACGACGAATATTTCAGCGGTTGCATTTGCGATTAACGACGTTGATTTGCAAGCCATAACGTATCCTCTACAAGAGCGTTCTTCACGCCCATCGTCCTCA
>NZ_JARESS010000135.1:0-4346 GCF_046027915.1 Paraburkholderia sp. RL17-347-BIC-D | reverse complement strand
GGCTGCGGCGTAGATAACGCTCGCCTCTGCGCTGTTCCCGACCGCTAAAGCACGGTAGCAGGGCCACTGACATTCGGGTTCATCTTCGATCTCAATTCGTTAAGCGTAGTTATAGACGAAGGTTCGTGGATGCGGGTAACCGGAATGTTTGCAGAGTTACCCTTTTGTTTGATCTAGCCCACCCCAGACGACAGCCAGCCGTGAGGCGTAGACATGGATCTCATGCGATCGCGCGGCGTCCCCTGAATCTGATCTTCGAGGTCAGCAGCCTGTCTGGCTGCGTTCGAATCGCTTGATATTACCGTGAGCTTCGCAATTTCGGCATGCAACGTTGCCTCGTGGCGTACCTCCTCGGTTTGCTGGATTAACCATGTCGTAAAAAGACCCGGCATAGCCAAAACGATGTTGTAGGGAGGCTTCTTCTTGAACTCGCCAGGCTTGGTCAGTTGCGTGGAGGTCGGCTTGTATTGTGGATCCCTCAGATCGCCGACCTGAGCGGATGATGGCTGTGCGGAAATCCCCAATATCGTTAGTATAATTAATAAAAAAACAGTGGCTCTGAGAGAAATCACGGTCATGTCTCCTTGTTTGAAATTTAACGTCAGTTATTACAACGGTGCGGAATACCCACCAGGCGCCAGAGCTGACTCCACGCAGCAGCACTTCGCATCGCGAGCGCGTATGTGGACGGGGCAAATTTTTTGCCCGCCGATTCGAAGCTGTGCTGGAATCCCACGCGTCCGGTGTTCCCTCGACCATGAGCCCCAGCGGAAAGCGGATATACAACTACGCCGCGCAACCGATGACGTTCGGAAGAAGCCGGTAGTGCTTGAACGACATCAACGCCGCTGCCGGTGGTAAAGCACAACGGAAAATTTTCATCGTTACCTGTTGTATTTGTAGTCTTCATTGACAACGTGAAACTTCCCGTAACGGAATTCGGCTGGCCGAGTTCACTCATTTTCGGGCCAACGATCTCGAGTTGTATTGGGTTCTCGTGTACGGAGAGCATGGGGTCGTCTCCTAGTTTCATGTATTGGAGGAAGGAACAGGCCCCTCGCGTTTTGAATCGATTCAGACAACTCTTGCCGATGTCTCCTTCGCTTTCGGCAACGGCTCACGTGAAACAAGTGTAGAGATGTGTTCGATTTCAGACTTATCGAATCGTCTTGTAGCGTATCAAATAGTCCAGTTCCATGATGGGGAATTTCCCGGAGTCCTATGTGTTTGAAATTGTCCGGCCATGCTTGTACATACGCTATTCATTGTCGAAAAATCGGGTGTTTCCGCACACGTCTAGACAAGATTATGGGAGACCCTTAGATCAAGGATAGTGTGTGTACCTGAAATATAAACGCGAGAGATCTTCGGAATAAGCGGTTGCTTTAGCATTCCTTAGTGCGTCTTATAAGGTCTTCTTGCATTGTGGGTCAGAGCATTGTGTCTGCTCGCCAGGATCGGCCCGTACCATGGTCTAATCTGACGCAAGTTCTTCGACGTCGTAGGCTTTGCGGATAGGCGCGTCCGCTGGAAACGGGGGCGCGGACTTCATCATGTTTATCGTGCGCGACGGCAAGACGTTCACGCTCAGCCCAGGGTTTCGCTCGCCCGTCGCGGCTCCTGCGACAATCCGTGAGCGTCTGCGCGGTGAGCGGGGGGAATGCCATGACGGGGATGGCAGTCGTAAGCGCGCCTCACGGCCAGAATAGTCTTTGCGACGACAGTGCGGGTGTCCGATATCGCTACGAAAGATGGCACGCCGTCCATTGAGGAGCGTGGTCACATTTTCTGGGTCGGTGCTGGCGGCGTGTACCCGGTCCGTTCTGCGAATATCTTGAAGTTCGCTTGTTTCACGGGGTGTCACGCTCAAAAACGAGCCAGCTGGGTTATCTCTCTGAATAAAGTGGGGGACGAAACTCGGGAGTCGGATGGTTTAGGAAAAAGTGCGAAGAGTCGCGAGACTCACCTTTGCCAAGCGGACGATTATGCTCGTTCAAGTATGAAGGTGATGCTATCGTGAGTATCCGCGTTTCGAGCAGCTTGCCACCTTTCCAGGAAGAAGAGTGAGTCTCTCGTCGAATCGGATAGCCAGATTGAAGCTCTAAGAGATGATGTCACCAGGTTGGTCGTGCATGACCAGATAACGCTTGAGATCCGGGTTGGCTTTGCTGCAGTCGTTCATATGTCATCGAGGAAAAGGGGGTGAACGTTCACCCGTAGTCGTCCACGTACCATTTCCTTGCCAAAAGCAGCTATTTGGCAGCCTCTCTCGGTGCGGTTAGCAGAGGCACCACGTGTTCGTAAAGTGGCGCCGCTCGGCAGTAGGTGTTATGGACCGAAGACGACCATCGAACATACGCGCAGGAACCCCGCCCTCGAGTCGTACGATCCCACTGATGACCTCGGTAGCGACACATTTTTCAATCCGGCGACGGAAGCGGAGCTGCCGCTATTGGCCACCGTAGCTAGTACGCTCATCGCATGAGAGTTCGCTCGTCGAAAGACATGTACCTCTCTTGTCGCATGTATCTTTCCGCAACAACGACTCTGGAGCACCGCAAAAGCCAACTAATGACGAGGTCCATCTGTTTTGACCCACCTGTCGTCAATTACCACGGTTTGGTGTCATATTAATCACACCACCTAGGTGGTTCTAGTTCGGAGGGTAGATTACCTCAGGACGGACAGCGTCAAATCTTCACACCTTTTCGAACATGGTTCGGTTGACGGGAGAAAGACTCGGCACCGGCACGTAGTCGACACCACGCGACCGCGTGAAACGCAGAGGAGTTCGGGAAAAACCTAATCACGAAGCTGGATTCCCGGATACACGACGGGACGTTCCGATAAGCAGGGAGTCGAGCCTACATCTAGTATTCATTTACTGGCGTGGCTGGCGCGAGTTTACCAAGCAGACTTCACGAAACAAGTGATATTTCGGTTCGAGCCCGATCTCTGTGAAGCGGTGAGGCATCTGGACTAAAATCTTGCAGTCGTTTGTATTTTTGGAATCCTACGAGATTCGCTCTATTATTATCAGTCGTTGATTTATTACGTGCTCGCCTTCGGCCGACAGATTGCTCGGAGTAGTGCGGTGTGGGGGAAGATCCGATTTCACGTAAAAAAGAGAGTCGTCGGTGTTGTCAGCCTCGATTGAGAGATCGATACAGGTATTTCCGTTCACCCTTGAAAGTGAGTAGGTAGTGCAGGTGTTTGAGCACCTTCGTTACATCAGTGGGTGGGGTCGCCATAGCCAGCTACTTGATAGATTACCTAGGTTCTGTACGTCCGTTGGGAATTCCGTCACATACATTGGACTTTTCTTGCGAGGAGACATCAATGAAGCGAACGCGTCACCTTCTCATGACTGTTCAACTGGACGGCACAGAACTGCGTGCCGATTATTGCGAGCAAACCGGGCGTCTGCGGATTCTTCAGGGAGAGACCGTAGTTCGGAAGTGGTTTCCACCGAGTTCATGGATTGCCATCGCATCGGTGGTCGGCGCCCGAAACTGGGGGACGCGACCTGACTGCAACGAACTGCAGACCGTACTGGAAAGCGAGGTATCGTTGCTGCAGATCGGCTAGGCGGGTTCAACCGCGCTTAGACCCGCAGTTTCGTTGGAGTGGTGAAAAGACGCTGAGAGGTGGCCCCGTTCGTTCGGACAGTTTTTTCGATTTTTAAGTGGAACGCTGGGCGGTCACGCTGCCGTTTTCATCGCGGGCAGCATCGCGAAGTAAGGTTCATCCGGGGTCTTGTCCGACAGACTTGAATGAGGCCTTTGCTGGTTGTACCACGTCAGGTAGTTAGCGATGGACTTGCGTGCCTGGCCGACGGACTCATAAGCCTTCAAATATATCTCTTCGTACTTCACGCTGCGCCACAGTCGTTCGATAAAAACGTTGTCCCGCCAGCTTCCCTTGCCATCCATCGACAAAGCGATTCCGCGCGAGAGGACCGCGTCGGTGAAGACCGTACTGGTGAATTGGCTGCCTTGATCAGTATTGACGATCTCAGGCAATCCATATTTTGCGAATGCTTCTTCGAGCGCTGCTACCGCATGCTCAGCCTCCATCGTGATCGCGACTCGGTGCGCTAAAACACGGCGGCTGGCCCAATCGATCACAACAGTGAGATAGACGAAGCCGTGTGCCATAGGCACGTATGTCGTGTCCAATGCGTACACCTGGTTGCTGCGCTCGATCTTCCGATCGCGCAGCAGGTACGGCCAGATCTTGTGAGCCAGATGTTTGCGGCTCAAGTTCGGTTTGCGATACAGCGCCTCGATGCCCATTTTGCGCATCAAGGTGCCGACGTGTTTGCGTCCGACCACTATGCCCTCTCG
>NZ_JARESS010000134.1:0-4477 GCF_046027915.1 Paraburkholderia sp. RL17-347-BIC-D | reverse complement strand
CTCGTGTCGCTCTGACCTGAACGGGAGTTGACCGGAATTTTGCGGCGGGCGCGCTGCCAGGCTCACCCTTGATTTCAATGCATTTTGTGACGGCAGGTTGATCCTGGCTTGAGCCGTTCTGTTCGCCCGCCGAAGCTTTCGCACGGCGGAGCGATGCCCGCCCTGCGCTCGGCAGGCTGAACTCTAGTCGTGCCGAGCCGATGCAGATCACGGTCGTTCAAGCTAGCCGCCGTTGCTTCGCATTCAGATCAGCGACGCCCGGCAGCAAATGATGCATAAAGCCTCGCAGACTGGTCCGGCACGCCGGGAAAGGAGCGCGGACGCGTAACCAAACCGTCACGAATCGGCTGGCAAGTCGGGGTGCAGTTCCGCCTCGATCTCGCGAATGGACGGCAGTGTTGTTTCCAGCGAAGGCGGCACCTCGCGCAGTAACTGGTACTCCGCAACACCCATGGGTTTTGCCACACCCCTCAGGGCGTACTCGGCGACCAACCGGTTTTTTTCCTTGCACAGCAGCAGGCCAATGGTCGGCTGATCCTCGGGCGCCTTCACCTGCGCATCGATCGCGGACAGGTAGAAGTTGAGCTGGCCGGCATATTCTGGCCGGAACGGTGTCGTCTTGAGTTCCACGACGATGTAGCATCGCAACTTCAAATGATAGAAGAGCAGGTCAACAAAGAATTCATCTCCGCCGACTTCGAGCCGGTACTGGCGCCCGACAAACGCAAAGCCAGCGCCAAGTTCCAGCAGGAACCGCGTGATGTGTCTCGTGAGCGCCTGTTCGATGTCGCGCTCCTGCGCGTCCTCGGTCAGGTTGAGGAAGTCGAAGACGTAGGGATCCTTCAGCGCCTCGCGGGCGAGATCGGACTGAGGCGGAGGCAGCCTTTCCTCAAAATTCGTGATGGCGCCTCCGGTGCGGGCGTGCGCGCCAGTCTCGATCTGCATCGCGAGTATGCTTCGTGACCAGCCGTGCTCAAGCGCCTTGTCTGCATACCACTCGCGCGCGGCCGGATCCTTGACCTTGTCCAGCAGCGTGCACAGGTGAAACCACGGCAATTGTGCAGCAGGCTGCTGCACAAATTCCGCTTCCGGCCACGCCTGGGCGAGCGTGCGCATGTACTTCAGGTTGCGCGGAGAAAATCCCTTCATGTCGGGAAATGCCGCCTTCAGGTCGCGCGCAAGCTGGTCAATCACCCGGGCACCCCACCCCTGCTGCTGCTGTCGCGCCAGGATGTCCCGGCCAATCTGCCAGTAGAGTGTCACGAGTTCGCGGTTTACGCTGGCCGCCGCACGCTGGCGGGCGCGTTCAACCCGCTGCTTGAGCTCGGCGAGCCAGTTCCGGTAATCGTCGCCCAAGGCGTCCGCTGTCAGTTGGTCGGTCATGCAGTATCAAGGTGGCCCGTCAGTTCGGTTGGGACATTATCCGGGGATGGCCGATCCCGGACAACCGGTCGCCGCGGCTGCTGCAATCGCGATGAAGGGTTCAGGGCACGCCTGCCATGAACCCTTCATCGGTGCTGCACCTTTCGTGTTGCCATATACACCTCGAACAGACCCGCATGCAGCCGGCTCAATGCCTGACGCAGACTGACCAGTTCGTGCTGGTCGCCTTCGTGCTCCCGACGCAGGATCTCCCCCAGCAGGGCGGTCGCGCGCGCCGCCGGCCGGTCACGCCGCACGCGCGCCTCGCCGAGCCGGCCCGCGAGCGCCGGTTTGACCACCAGCAGCCAGGCCGGAAACCACGCGTAATCGTCGAGCTCGCCCGTGCCGGGAAACGCGGCATCGAAGCGCCGGCGCAGCGTATCAAGCGTACCGTCGCCCAGCGCGGACAGCAACGCCGCAAACCGTGCCGGCGCCAGCCATGCCAGCTCTACAAGCAGCGGCCACGTGGCATCCAGCCCATCCGTGCGATAGCGCACCTCGGTCATCCACGCGAGCGGTGCCGGGATGTGCCACCACGCGTCGATGCCCTCGACCGCCTGGCCAGCTGCCGCCCAGTCGCCTGCCAGAAGCCATAGCGGTATGGCATGGCTGTCGGCATCGCTGCTGCGAAGGGCCAGTGACACGCTCCGCTGCGCAAGCGATTTCCAGCACGGTGCAATCCATGACTGCACGGTCTGTACAGGGAACACCCGGCGGAGTGCGGGTAGCACCTCGTTCTCAAGATGACGGCGGGCGCCGTCCAGCGCCGCGTGGTCCGCGAACGGCGCTCCCGGTCCGCTACCCAGTTCCTGAACAAGTACGGTCATTGCGGAAAGCGCGCCGTCGTCCGGGTATTCGCGGGCGAGTCGGTCCAATGCCGTGCATGTGGCCGCCGCATCACGCCGCTGCAACTGCTCCAGTACGTCATTGCGCAGCGTCACGTCACGACTGTCGGCGAAGATATCGAGTTGTTGCATCGTCATCGCGTTCAGAAAAGTTGCCCGTCAAGACGGGCCAGATTAGCCCACTTCACCGTGCTGCGGAAGGTGCGGCCGTCTTCGTCGACTGACTCGATGATTACGCGCTGGCCGCTCGCTTCAGCAATCACGCGCACCGTACGCCCGTCGTAGCGCATCAGCGCGCCGATCGGCGGACAGGCCAGGGCCTTGCGCCTGACCTGGCCCGTTCGTCCTTTCCCCTCTTTTTGCGGGCGGCTGCTGCCTGCCATACCGACTACCCCCGCTTGCGGCGTGCCGCCGGCTTGCCGGAGGGTAGGGAGGCGGCCGGCGCCTTGCGTGGCGGTCCCGGTGCCCGTGCCGGACGGGCCACGGTTGAGCGTGCGGTAGCGGACCTCGCGCGAACGGGTCGCATTTCGCGGATATCGGCCGCGTGCCGTGCCGCCAGTTGTTCCTGCAGCGTCGCGTTGCTGGTCTGGGCCGCATCGAGCCGCCCCTGCAGGACGCCCGCCTGATGACGGGCGTTACCCAGTTGCGCCTGCAGCGCCTCGACCGCGCGGCGATGGTCCGCGTCGCGCCGGTCGGCCCGCTTCGTCGTCTCGTCCAGCTCCTTCTGCAGCTTTGCGGCAGCGCCACGCTCGCGGTCGATCTCGATCAGCGCCCGCTTCTCCGACGCCCGCAGACGTTCCTCCGCGCGTTCAGCCGCTTCCCGCAGCTTCTCCAGATCCCGCGAAAATCCTTCCCTAACCTCCAGGACCTCGCGATCGCGCGCAGCCAGGGCCGCGCTGATCCGCGCCAACTCCTTCTCGAGCGCCTGTCGCTGCGCGTGGCCTTGGGCCTGCGCCCTGTCCAGTTCGCGGACCTCGACCTGCGCGGCCAGCAGCGCCGCGGTGCGCTGCTCGAGCGCCGTCTCGACGCGACCCAGTTCGTCGCGGGCGGCGACCACCGACTGCTGCGCCTCGGCCCGCTGCGCCTCGACTTCGTCACGCAGCCCGTCGAGCGCCGTTCCGGCTGACGCGGTGGCGCGCGTCCAGAGGGTCGCGACCAGTTCGCCGGCAGCCGCACCGAGATCGGCGGGCAGGTCGGGATGCGCGATGCGCACGCGGCTCTTTTCGCGTAGTTCCGTCCAGAACTCGCCGAGCACCGCAGTCGGCGTACCCATGCTGCCCCGCTTCACGAGCTGGTACAGCCGGTTCGCAGTCGGCGTGATGCCGTGGCGGAAGAACAGCAGCGCGCAGACCTCGCGGTACAGCTCGCGGGTCTTGGGGAATTCGGCCTTCAGGCGCGCGATATCGGCGGCCAGCGCCGCATCGGGGGACAGGACGTCGCTCATGAGATCATAATCAAAGAATTTTGTTAAATATTACTACGTAAACCGGTATATATCTAATTCTCGCACGCCCATATTTAGACATTAACCGTATAATGTTGATTTTCGGCGGTTGCGCCCATCATTACGTCCCCGCCAGCCACCCGGGCCGCCGCCCCTCCTGACCATGACCACCGCCCTGCCCGCCCCGCGCCCGCTCGATGCGCTGGAACTGTCCTCTGAACTCGATGGCCGTTACGGCACGAATCGCGCCAACGGACGCATGCAGGTCGCCGCTGACACCGATCTCGACGCGCTTCGCGCGTGGCTCGCCCGCTTCGCCGATACGAAAACCACGTTTGACAACTACCGCAAGGAAGCCGAACGGCTGCTGCTGTGGTCGGCCCTGCAGATGGGCAAACCGCTCTCCTCGCTCACGCACGAGGACCTGCTCGTCTACCAGCACTTTCTCGCCGATCCCCAGCCCGCCGCGCGGTGGACCGCTGACGGCGGACGCAAACACCCGCGCCACGATCCGCGCTGGCGGCCGTTCTACGGCCCGCTGTCCGGAGCCAGCCAGCGCCAGGCCATGGTGATCCTCAACGTCATGTTTGCGTGGCTCGTGCAGGCCGGGTATCTGGCCGGCAATCCGCTGTCGCTGTCGCGTCAGCGTGCCCGACGGGCCAGGCCGCGCATCGTCCGGTATCTGTCGCCCGAGCTGTGGCTCGAGGTCAAGACCTGGATTCAGGGCATGCCCGTGCAGACGGCTCGCGCGCGCGAACACCACGCC
>NZ_JARESS010000133.1:0-4732 GCF_046027915.1 Paraburkholderia sp. RL17-347-BIC-D | reverse complement strand
TCGCAAACAGCTTGCAGCAAGGTTCGTTGACTGGCGCAAAATCACCCAACTCGCCCAAGATCCGTCGACCGGTTTCTAAACGATCACCACACCTGCCGGCTTTTAGTCTCACGCTCGGCAAGTTAACAACACCCATTGTTGTCGAGCGGAGCAATCTCCGCTAGCGCGCGGCCGGTGTCGAGTTTCGCTGCGGCGACCGTTCGCCGCTTCGCGTGACGGCTGTGCCGCCCTACCCCTGCTTCCACCGTTTCACGATGTCCGTCTCGACGTCGAACAGGTCGAGCAGCCGCCCGACGGTATGGTCGACGATATGCTCGATTGACTGCGGGCGCGAATAGAACGCCGGGACAAGCGGCGCAACGACCGCACCCATGTCGGACAGTTGCAGCAGCGTACGCAGATGGCCGCTGTGCAGCGGTGTCTCACGCACGCCGAGCACAAGCCGGCGCCGCTCCTTCAGCACCACGTCGGCCGCGCGGCTCATCAGCGTGCCCGTTACTCCCGTCGCGATCTCGCTCATGGTCCTCACCGAACACGGCACGATCAGCATGCCCATGGTCCGAAAAGACCCTGAAGAAATCGCCGCGCCGATATCCCCGGCGGAGTACCAGACCGAAGCCAGCGCCCGTACGTCGGCGGGCTTGAAGTCGGTTTCGCAGGTCATCGTCAGTTCCGCGGCCTTGCTGAGAACGAGATGCGTCTCGATGCCCCCCTGCTTGAGCACTTCGAGTGCACGGATTCCGTATGCAATTCCCGACGCCCCCGTAATACCGACGATCATACGTCTCGCTGCTCCGTTGTTCATCGTTGTCCCATTCTAGAAACGCGTGTGCAGGCCGATACGAAACACCGCCTGGTTCGGCCCGCTCGATGGCGCAGTGGGTCCGAGCAGCCCGTTGATATTCGCCCGCGTCCCGTCGTTCGCGCGCTGCCACGTGCCCAGCGCATAGACCGAGGTGCGCTTGGACAGCGCATAGTCGGCAATTCCGGCCACTTGATTGGCGTGCTGGTCGCTCAGCGCGGCGTTGCCCTTCATGTACATGTAGCTCAGACCCAGCGACCACGCCGGCGTGATGTGATACATCGCGCCGGCAGAATACGCCGCGGCGGCGGTGCCGTTCGCGACGTTGCGCACCGTCGTGATCAGAGCTGTCATGAATACTGGCCCCCACGTATAGCGCGAGCCGAGCGCCGCGTTGCGGATCGACACGTCCGGCGCGCCCGCGGTACCCACGTGCTTGGTGTTCGTATAGGCCGCGTCGGCAGCGAAGGTGCCCTGCTGGTAGCTCACCAGAAAGCTCGATGCGTTGCCCGCGCCGATCGAACCCGCGACGTTGCCAAACCCGTACATCGCGCCGAGCCGGAAACCGCCCAGCGACGGTGTTACGTACCTCACCGAGTTGGAGATCGGCGTGCCCGTCAGGCGAGCCCAGTCGAAACTACCCGATGGGTTGCCAGGAATGGCGAGTTTTGTAAATATGCCGCCGGGATACATATAGAGGTGGCCGGAGATTTCAGCTGGCGAATCCGCCACCATGTCGCGCATAAAATCATACTGCTGCCCGAGCGTCATGGTGCCGTAGCGGTCGTTTTCGAGGCCGAGGTAAGCCGATTTCGACCAGAGGTCTTGGCCGGAGAGAATCGAACCGGTGCCGACGACGAACTGGTCCCGCAACAGGAAGATCGTTTTCCATCCGCCACCGAGATCCTCGGTTCCGGTAATGCCCCACAAGTTAGGCGAGTTCTGCCCGTCCTTGAATTGAACCGACGAGTGCCCACCCAAGTTGCTTATGTAGGTCAATCCCACATCCATCAACCCATATATCGTCACGCTGCTTTGGGCGCTCGCATGAGTCGAAACCGCTGCGAATGCTGCCCCGCAAGCGGCCCAAATCCATTTCCTTTTCAATTGATGTCTCCATTTGCTGTATTATTTCACCCCGTAATGGGGTGCCGTGCTATTTTCATTACGCACTTTTTTCAACTGTCCTACTTATTTCGCATTGCGAATTAATATCGACCGAACGGCGGCACCGGCATGAGCCCCGCGACAGCGGGCACGCAAAACACATTCAAAGACGGGTGGAGCAGCGCCGGCAACGCAAGCGGCACGTCGTACGTCGGGTAGTACGCGACACCCGGCAGCGCTTCGCGCCGTTCGGCGCCGCCCTGACTGTGTCGAGTGCACCGGCCGTCATTGCGTGGCCGTTCCGTCGACACGATACCAATCGAGCATGCGCAGCAACGGTTCATCCGACACGCGCAACAGCAGCGCATCGCTACTGGCGTCGAGGCGGTATTCGTACCAGCTCGGTAGCGCGAGCATGTCTCCAGTGCGCCAATGGAATTCACGCCCAGCAACCCGCGTCACCCCTTCGCCTTCTATCACTGTGAAGATCCGGTTGGCCGTGCTGCGCGCGCAGCTCCATTGCGTACCGGCGGCAAGATGCAGCACCACCCGGTCGAAAGTCACGAGTTGTGGCGGCCCGAGTTCGAGTGTGCGCACGCCCGGCGCTATCTCGGCCGATTCGAGAAGCCGCGGCCGGTACTCGGCGTAAGCGAACCGCATCGGCGAACGCGCGTCGACGCGCTCGGCCCTTTCGAGCGTGTCGGGATGGACCTCGAAGAACATCGGAGCGAGATGCTGGACGAGCGGCGCGTCGAGAAAATCGATCCAGTAGCCCTCTTGGTCCGATTCGCTGAGATGGCCGTGATAACAGCCATTCGGCGTCAGCAGGATATCCCCGGCCAGCATCGGAATCTTCACGCCGTCGACGACCGTGTACATGTTCGGCGCGCCCTCGAGCACGATGCGCATGGCGTTGGGCGTATGCCGATGGCTGCGCGCCGCTTCATGCCCCTTGATCATCTGGTACGCGCCGACGAGCGTGCGCACCGTCGCGTAATCGTTGCCCGGAATCGGATTGGCCATGATCAGATTGCGGCGCTCGGCCCATTCGGTGCCGACAAGGCGCCCTGCGGCATGCAACGCGGCTCGCGCATCGCGATAGCGCCAATGCGCGGGCACGAACACCTGCTTAGGCTGCGGATACAGCGAAGGCGTCGGCTTGGCCCATCCGTTCTTCATCTGCACATGTTCGAGCAGTTCGTGCAGTGCGGGCAGATCCTGCGCTGAAGCGAAATCGACTTCGGCGTGCTCGGTTTGCGACATCGGAATCATCCTTTGGGTTGAAAGCGGAAGGCGGCCCGCGCGGTTCGATCGACGGGACTCACAGCGCATCGACCGGCACTGCCGCAGCGACCGGCCGCTGCTCGATCACGTAGCAGATCAGGGTTTGGCTCTGCTCTCCGTGAATTCGCACTGCAAATTTCAATCTGTGGAGCAAATTATATCGATTCCGTTTGACGTGTCAATTCGTTTGAGTGAAATCCCCTACGCATCAATTGAACAAAGCGCGGCCGATGCAGGGGCCGGCGCGGCCTCGACGGTGCGCGGAAAAGTCGAATTCACCTTGCGAGTAAGCTATCCTCTATGCGAATATCTGATTTGCCCGCGCCGGGCACACGACAGGCTTGCCGCGGCACGTTTTTTTCATCGAAGTTCCATGGGAAGCCCATGAGCCAACAAATCCTGATCGAATCGCGCGGTCCGCCACTGCAAATCACCGCCGCCGCGATAACAAGCATCGACGCCAAGCGCGACGTCGAGGCGCGGGCTGCCTATAATTCGGCACCATAAAAAAGACATGCCACCGAAGGTGGTCACCCGTGCCGCACTCCGCCATCGACGAGCGGCCTGCGCTCGACAAGGTTCGCGCATAACAGGATTGCCAAATTGACAGAACGAAAACCAGCCAAAAAAACAACCGCCAAGACGAAGAGCGACGTCGCCCCGGAAAAAGACCGCCAGTTTGTGACCGCGTTGGCGAGAGGTCTCGACGTGCTGCGCTGCTTCACACGCACGACGCCGGCGTTAGGCACCGCCGATATTGCGCGTCTGACCGGCCTCGCGCAGCCGACCGTGTGGCGGCTTTGCTACACGCTGATCCAGGAAGGCTATCTGGTGCAGACCGACCGCGGCGGCAGGCTGCGCCCGGGCATTTCCGTGCTCGGCCTGGGGCAGGCGGCGATCGCCAGCATGCCGATCGCCGAACTCGCGCGTGCCGACATGCAGGAACTCGCGAGCCGCTATCAATGCGCCGTCTCTCTCGGCATGCGCGACGGGCATTACATGGTGTACACGCAGCGCATGCAGGGCTCGCAGATCATCCTGCGCGATCTCGAAGTCGGCTCCCGTGTGCCGCTGTCATCGTCGGCGACCGGCTGGGCCTATCTTGCCGGCTTGCCCGAAGACGAGCGCGAGAAGGTCTTCAAGGAGCTTCAGGAACTCGACAAGAAGCGCTGGCCGACCCTGCTGCCCAAAATCAAGCAATCGATCGCCCAGTACAAGCGCACGGGCTATATCGTCAACAAGGGGTCGCTGCACGCGCAGATCAATGCGGTCGCGGTGCCGATCCTGTCGCCGGACGGCAACGTGCTGCTATCGCTCAGCGCGGGCGGCATCAGTGTCGTGTTCGACGACGAAACGCTCGCCAAGGTCGGCAATGAACTGAAGCGGCTCGCCGTGCGATTTGCGTCGGCGATGGACGCGATGAAATGAGCGCCGGCGTTTCGCCCGGGCGTCGACACCAGCACCGCGGCGGCCGGCCTGGCCGTGCCGCCGCGGGGGGTGAATGGTGTGGCCCGCGCGCGGGGGCGGGGTGGGTGAATC
>NZ_JARESS010000132.1:0-4874 GCF_046027915.1 Paraburkholderia sp. RL17-347-BIC-D | reverse complement strand
CTGGCACCAAACGCATGATGAACGCGGAGCCGCGCATGTCAGTCGTCCTCGCGCCGGGCAGAGGGTTTAGTGGTCGGAGCGCCTGAGCCAGGCGGCGCGATAGGCGGCGTGCCGTCGCCCGCTGCTCCGCCGCTCGGATCTTTCTTCTTGCTGCTCCGTTCCGACATCGTTTCAAGCACGTAGAAGAACATCGGAATGAAGAACACCGCGATCACCGTCGCGCCGAGCATGCCGCCGATCACGCCCGTGCCGATCGAATGCCGGCTGTTGGCCGACGCACCCGTTGCAATGGCAAGCGGCACGCAGCCGAGAATGAACGCGAGCGACGTCATCACGATCGGCCGCAACCGTTCGGTCGCCGCCGTGACGGCGGAGTCGTACACCGACTCGCCGCCTTCGCGGTTCAGCACCGCGAACTCGAAGATCAGGATCGCGTTCTTCGCCGCGAGTGCGACCAGCATCGTCAGGCCGATCTGGAAGTACACATCGTTTTCGAGGCCGCGCAACAGGATGGCCAGCAGCGCGCCGAAGAGCGCGAACGGCACCGCCATCAATACGCCGAACGGCAGGCTCCATTTCTCGTATTGCGCCGCGAGAATCAGGAACACCATGATGAGACCGAACACGAACACGAGGCTCGACGTGCCCCCCGCCTGCTTCGCCTCGTATGCCTCACCGCTCCAGCCGATACCGTAATCCGACGTCGTCACTTCACCCGCGACCTCTTCCAGCGTCGAGATGACCTGCCCCGAGCTGTAGCCCGGCGCGCCGTTGGCCGTGATCTTGACAGCGGGAAAGTTGTTGAAGCGCGTGATGAGATCGGGGCCCGTCACGTACTGGGAGGTCACGACAGCCTTGAGCGGCACCATGCTGTTGGTCTTGCTGCGCACGTAGATCTGGTTCAGATCCTGCGGCGTCAACCGGTACGCCGGTTCAGCCTGGAGGATGACCTGCCACAGGCGGCTCGACCGGTTGAACTGCGAGACGTATAGCGAGCCGAACATGGTCTGCATCGCGCTATACACTTCCTCGACCGGAACGCCGAGCGTTTCTGACTTGTCCCGGTCGACGTTGACGAGCAATTGCTGCGACGACGCATTGAAGGTCGATGTCACGCGCGCCAGTTCGGGTCGTTTCTTTGCCTTCTCCAGAAATTTGTCCACCACGTCCGCGAGCTGCGCGATCGTGCCGTCGCCCTTGCTCTGAATCCACATCTCGGTGCCGCCCGTCGTGCCGAGCCCCGGTATCGACGGCGGATTGACCGGCAGGATGATCCCCTCCTTTATTTTCGACAGGTTCTCGTACGCGCCGATCAGCACCGCCCGTGCGTTCTGCGTGCGGATGTTGGCCCATTTGTAGCGTTCGTCGAAACTCTTGAAGCCGATGAAGAACGTACTCGCGTTGTTCTTGTTCTGGCTGTCGAGCAGGCTGTAACCATCGACGATCGTCACGCTCCCCACGGCCTCCTGCTTCATGAAGTAGTCGGTGACGTGCTGCGATACTTCGCCCGTGCGATCGAGGCTTGCTGCGTCCGGCATGATGATCGCGCCGAGCAGATAGCCCTGGTCTTCCGGCGGCAGAAACGAAGTCGGTATCGAGCGCATCATGACGACCGCGAGCGCGATCATCCCCACAAACAGCAACAGTGCCACGACGAACCGTTTGATGACCAGCTTGACCGCACGCGTATAACTGTTCGTCATCCTTTCGAAGTTCTTGTCGAACCACTTGAAGAAGCCGCGCTTTTCGTGATGGCCGGGCTTGAGCAGCAATGCGGCCAGCGCCGGCGACAGCGTCAGTGCAACCAGGCCCGAGAACACCACCGAGATCGCAATCGTGATCGCGAACTGCTTGTACAGCTGGCCCGTGATGCCGCCGAGGAATGCCACCGGCACGAACACCGCGCACAGCACCAGCACGATAGCAATGACCGGGCCGGAGACTTCGTCCATTGCCCGCTTGGCGGCGTCTTTTGGACTCAGCTTGTGCACGTTCATGTTGCGCTCGACGTTCTCGATCACGACAATCGCGTCGTCCACGACGATGCCGATTGCGAGCACCATGCCGAACAGCGTCAGCATGTTGATCGAGAAACCGAGCGCCAGCATCCCCATGAAGGTGCCGACAATCGATACGGGAACCGCAAGCACCGGAATCAGCGTCGCACGCAGGCTCTGCAGGAACGCGAACACGACGATCACGACCAGCACCAGCGCTTCGAAGAAGGTATGCACGACATCCGAAATGGATGCGCGGGTGAACTCGGTTGTGTCCATCGCGACGCTGTATTCGAGCCCCTCCGGAAACGTCTTCTTCATCTCGGCGAGCGTCGCGCGCACCTGCTTCGACACGTCGAGTGCGTTCGCGCCAGGTTGCTGGTACACGGCCATGACTGTCGCCGGTTTGCCCTGATAGCGGCTGCGGATCGAATAGTCCTTCTGCCCGAGCGCCGCGCGGCCGATGTCCTTCAGGCGCACAATCGCCGCGCCGCCGCTGGCCGCGCGGATGATGATGTTTTCGAACTCGGCGGGATCGGCAAGCCGGCCCGTAGTCGTGACCGCGAACGACTGTTCAACGGGCGAGCCCGTCGGCGACTGCCCAAGGCGGCCGACAGCAAACTGCTGGTTCTGGTTGGCGACGGCTTTCTGCACGTCGCCGGCCGTGATGCCCAGTTGCGCCATGCGATCGGGCTTCAACCATATTCGCATCGCATAGTCGGGCGTGCCGAAGATGGCCGACTGATTGGCGCCCGGAATGCGCTTTAACGCATCGAGCACGTAAATGTTGGCGTAGTTGGCGATGTAGGTCGCGTCGTAGCGCTCGCTCGGCGAATAGATCGCGATCACCATCATGAACGCCGACGACTTCTTCTGTACCTGGATGCCTTGCGCCTGCACCGATTGCGGCAACTGCGGCAACGCGAGGTTCACACGGTTTTGCACATCGACCTGCGCGAGTTCCGGGTTGGTGCCGATCTGGAAGTACGCATTGACGGTCAGGTTGCCGGTCGATGAGCTCGACGAGCTCATGTAGATCATGTTGTCCGCGCCGTTCACCTGCTGCTCGATCGGCGCGGCCACATTGTTGGCGACCACGTCGGCGCTCGCACCTGGATAGGTCGCGGAGATCGTGATCTGCGGCGGCGTGATGTCCGGGTACTGCGCGATCGGCAGATTGACCATCGCGACGGCGCCACCAAGCGTGATGACAATCGATATCACCGACGCAAAGATCGGACGGTCGATGCAGAAGTGGGACAGGTTCATATCGCTCGCCCGTTTATTTTGCCGCGACCGTACTGGATGGGCGCGCCTTCGAACCGGTGCTTCCCTCCTCTGGCGCGTCGGCTGCCGCGGCGGGTGGGGGCGATGCCACTATCTTCAGCGGAGCATCGGCGGTAACGCGGAGCGCGCCGTCGACGACGATCCGCTCGCCGGCCTTCAATCCCTGCGTGACGAACCAGTCGTCGCCATGCCATTCGCCGACTTCGACGACACGCTGATGAGCTTTCGAGTCGTTGTCGACGACCCATACAAAGTGACTCTTCGAGCCTTGCAATACCGCGCGCTGCGGCACGAGAATCGCGTTCGGGCGCACCGCACCGGCCACGCGAGCACGCACGAACTGTCCGGGCCGCAGCGTGCCTTGAGCATTCGCAAACGACGCACGAACCAGGAACGTGCCCGTTTCCGTGCTGAACGCAGGATTGGTGAAGTTAATATGGCCCTGATCGGGAAACTGGCTGCCGTCGGCCAGCAAGACAGTCACGATGAAGTCGTTATCAGCCGGAAACCGAAGGGCGCCCTTGGTGATCTCGTCGCGGTATCTGAGCAACTCGTTCTCGGAGATGCTGAAGTTCACCCACATCGGATCGAGCTGGTAGACATACGTCAGAAGGCCGGCCTGTCCGGCCGTCACATAGCTGCCGTCCTGCTGTCTCGCGAAGCTCGACAAACCGTTGAGCGGCGATTTGATGGTTGTATAGCTGAGGTTGAGCTCCGCCGTCTGCACCTGCCCCTTGGCGGCGATCACGGCCGCTTCCGCGCTCTTCTCGTTGCCGGTCGCGTCGTCCAGATCCTTCTTGCTCAAAGCGTTCTGCGCGGCGAGCGGGATCACGCGCGCGAGATTCGCCTTCGTCACATAGAGCCGCGCCTCCTGCTGCGCGAGTTGACCCTTGGCCGTCTGCAGCGCGGCCTCGAATGGTTTCGGGTCCATCAGGAAGAGCGTCTGCCCGGCATGGACCAGTTGACCCTCGGTATAGACCCGCTTATCGAGAAAGCCGTCCACGCGGGCGCGAATCTCCACTTCGCGTGAGCTCTGTGTCTGCGCGGTGAACTCGAACTCGACCGGCGTATCGTGCGGCTCGACCTGCATCACGGTCACTTCGGCCGCGCCGGCCTGCGGCGGCGGAGCCGGCTTGTGGCACGCAGCGCACAGCGCCAACGTTGCGTAGACCAGCAACCGCGCAGGCGAGCGCGCGCGCTGCCGTCGCGAATCGCGCGACGGCAGCCTGTGCAGGAAGAAATCAGGCGTTGCTTGTTTCATGAGATCACCCGTCGCGACTACATGGCGGTGCAAGCACCGAACAGCACCAAGGCGTCTTCACGGTTGACGAGCGTCACGCCGATCGTGCCGTCCACCCTGTCGAGCACGATCGTCCATGCGAAGCTGAATTCAGTTCCTTGGAGAACAATCTGACTCTCATCGGTTTGCATGAAGCGGATCGGTGCCACGCGTTGGGGACCGGTAATGGTCTTTTTCGCAAAGTCGATGCGCATGAATTGCGGTGCGCCCAAGTCCGACGGCAAGGCGCGCAAACAGGTTTCGCCTGGATCGCAGGCGTGCGCATCGATGGTGGCGCATAGCAGCGGCTT
>NZ_JARESS010000131.1:0-5081 GCF_046027915.1 Paraburkholderia sp. RL17-347-BIC-D | reverse complement strand
AGTATCGGCTGGGCGAAATATCGTGCGTCGAGCGTAGTGGGAACGGGCGAACGGTCAACGACCGCAATGCCTGTACCTGCTGTACCGCCCAAGGTTCAAGCCGTCGCCCGGCGCGCTCCCAGGCGGCAAGGATCCGCGGCCAATTTGTTGAACGGCTCCATCTTTCATGATCGCCTTCGTGATGAACGAGTCGATTGTCAGCCGCACCGCTACCTGCTCGTCACCTTGCCGCTGCGACGGCCTCCGCTCCCCGCTTGTCACTGCTCATGCAACGTTGGCCCTCCCCTACCCGGCTGCCACCGTGCATCGACACACTTACGCTAGATCCCGCTGAATCCGCCCTGCCGATTAAGTCACGTCGTCCGCGCTGGCCATAAACGCCGGATACATGGCACGGCGTGAACGATTCTTGGGAGACCCGCGCAGTTTTGATAACTGCCAACTATCAGAACTGCATTTAATGGCTTAAATCCGTGGTTATCCGATCAGACCTCAAGCTCCGCGGTCCGAACGGCGCAAGCCGCAGCGGAACCCAGTCAGCCGAGCTCCGTGTGTTCCGCGTCTTCTGTTAGGCATACCGGGCGTGCCGCGTGACGTCCCGCCCCATCACACCGGTTCGGTCGCCAGTACGGATTCTTCGGCGCCAGAGATCGGCCGTGACCGCTATGCGCCGTCCAGTTTGATGGAGCGGGTGGTGCCGGAGGGAAGGAGTAAAAAAGCGCGTAAAAACCGCAGTGTCCGTGTCCGCAGACGCCGTTAAAGCACCAATAATTACGCATCCGTTGCGGCCCCTGCTCACCGGTCACGAATCGAATTGTCGAACAGATCAAAGGTTGTGCCATGCTGCTGTGCGGGTAGATTCCCGCTGCGGACCTGCGCAACCACTTCCCGCGGCAGCCAGGCGTCTTCCATCGCGTGGATGCCCTTCTCGATCAACTGCTTGAGAAAAAACGACTCGCTGCGCCCTGTGGTTTCCGCCAGCAGTCTCAATCGCTGTTCGATTGTCGGCTCGACGCGTAGCGCGATGACCTGTGACCCGTTCCCTGACTTCCTTCTCAACCTCTACTCCCGAATGGACTCATGCGTAGCCGACGGCGCATTCGCGCGCTGTTTTATCACAGTCGGACGGGTGACGCGGGGTAAAAAAGATCGCGATCGGGCGGGCCATTACGTCGACGGAGATAGGGTCGCCCACCCCATTTCGATCCCGGCGTCGGGCGGAGTAAGCGAGTTACGTCGGTGTGCCGGAGCGGATTCGCCCGCCCCTCTCTAACGTGCGCGCCGGCGATTTGTAAAGATACGTCTGCCGGAAACGCACCTCAAAACAGTGCTATTGAGATAATCCTTCTTATCACAATAGGTCCGTTTATGTCCTAAACTCACACTCATGAAAACGCGTCACACCCCGAGGCGCCGCGCGCCCTCCTCCAGAAATATCGCACCCGCGTCGTCATTGCCCGACGCCGATGCGCTCGCCGCACTGCGCGGCTGGTACGCGGGCCTGTCTTCGCGCGACACGGTCGAACGCTACCTGCCGCACGTGCTGCTTGTCCCTGGCGCAAGCGCGCGCGGTATTCTCGGCCGGATCCGCCGGCAACTCGCCGCCTTTGCACATGAGCGTAACAGGTCCGACCTGGTCGCATTATTCAGCCACCCGGCCAGCGAACGTACCGAACGAAGCACCGCCGTGCTGCACGCGATCACCCTGCTGCCCGGTCTCGCAGATGCGCAACCGCAGATCACCGACGACATTGGTCAGTGGCTGCGTCCGCGGGCCGTGCGCGTACTGCGCGCCCACGGCATCGTGACGCTCGCCGATCTCACCGTGCGTGTGCCGCGTCGCCGTCAATGGTGGCGTGCCATTGAGGGGCTCGGTGCGGCCACTGCAAGGCAGATCGAAGCTTTCTTCGCCGCCTATCCCAGTCTCACGGAGCGGGCCCGTGCGCTGGTCGCCAGTCAGCGGACCGCCGTGTCCGTGCGAGATGTCGCGCCCCACAATGTCCTCGCACCGTGGGAGTCCATTCACGTGCCACCCGGGGTCGACGGCACCGACGGGACCTTCCGCGCGCCGCGCAGCGCCTGCACACTCGACGCAAACAACGATTACGAGGCGGTGCAGGCCTGGCTCTCGCTGCACGAGGCGCCGACCACGCAACGCGCCTACCGCAAGGAGGCCGAGCGGCTGATTCTCTGGGCAATCGTCGAACGTCACCGGGCGCTCTCGTCGCTGACTACTGAAGACGCGATCGCCTACCGTGCGTTTATCCTCGCGCCCTCGCCACGCAACCGCTGGGTCGGATCACCCCGCCCGCGTCACGCGCCTGACTGGCGCCCGTTTGCCCGTAGTCTCTCGGCGCGCTCGGCGGCCTACGCGCTGTCGGTGCTCGGCGCCCTGTTCCGCTGGCTGATCGAACAACGTTACGTACTGGCCAATCCCTTTGCCGGCGTGAAGGTTCGTGGACGCACGCGGGTGGCACCCCTCGACACGTCGCGCGGCTTCACGGATGGTGAATGGCAGATTGTGCGCTCGCTCGCCGATGGACTCGAATGGTCGTATGGCTGGGAAGCCACCGCTGCGCAGCGCTTACGCTTCGTGCTTGATTTCGCGTACGCGACCGGGTTGCGCGCGGGCGAACTGGTCAGCGCGACACTGGGCGACGTGCTGACCGATGCGAATGGCGATCACTGGCTGCGGCTGATTGGCAAAGGCAGCCGGCCGGGCAAGGTTGCGCTGCCGCCACTCGCGCGGCACGCACTCGAACAGTCGCTGCTGCAGCGCGGCTTGCCGGTGACGCCTGCACGCTGGCAGCCGAAGGTTTCGCTGCTGGCCAGACTGGGCGACGAAACAGACAGTGACGGCATTACCCCTGCGCGGCTGTGGCACGTGATGCGCAGGTTTTTCCACCAGGCGGCCGGACTGATGGAAGCCGACCACGCACCGCTTGCAGAGAAGCTGCGGCGGGCCAGTCCACACTGGATGCGGCATACGCATGCGACGCACGCGCTCGCCCGCGGTGCGGAGCTGACGACCGTGCGCGACAACCTGCGTCATGCATCGATCGCCACGACCTCGATCTATCTGCAGGGCGACGAAGTGAAGCGGGCACGACAGCTCGATGCGGCTTTTGGACAGCGTACGTGAGGGATGTGCCGCACCAGTTGGATCCGAACGGTGAGGATTTTCGGGAGAACATGATCGAGGCGACCTGCCCGGGGCGCGCGGTGAACGTCATACCGTCGTCGCCAGGGTATCAGAGCGTAACGGCAATGCGCGCAGTCCATGAATGCGCGGCCGCCCTAGCGTGCTCATCGAACAGCGCATCTGGAAAATGCCCCCGTCCCCATGCAAAGCATGCAGTTGATTGGCAAGGGTGACGCGCCGCGAATTGACGGTTAGTTGCGTTATTGAAATAGGGTTAACAACAACGTTGATCGTTAGCGCAGGTGTTGCATCAAGCGATCGTGATTAGCGCAGCCGCAGGTCACGGCCTACATATCGCACGAGTCACCGGCTAGTCGCGGAATGGATGTTCATCCAATGGGCGACCGATTTAGCGGGGTTAGCACGCTTCGGACCTACCCGCGACATTTGTCGAAGGTCAATGGTCCCTCATCGGCCAAAGCCGCCGTCCGGATGTTGACGCTGGGATGCCCGCTTTCTGCGGGACAACGGTCGTTTGACAGCAGCCATCGCGAACGACCGCTGTGACATCAACGAATGCGTACTTTCGACCCGTTGCCGACTCTCGCTCAATCGCAAGTATCGGGCAGGTTCCGAAGGTATAACGGCCATTCAGCCGGTCTGCGGAAGCCCTGGGGAGGGAGCAAACATGATCAACATGCATGAACGCCTCGTAGCAAAATTACCCGTGAACCGGAGCGGTAAAATCCCCTGGACGAGGCTAGATTAGTCTGCGATCAAGAATCGAAAAAAATGCCGTGAGGGATTCGACTTAGACCACGAAGCGGCGAGTTTACGGTTGAGAAACTGAAGCACCGAAGCCAGTTATTCGTGCCTCTCAGACTCTATACGCAAGGCGCGTTCACAATCAAAACGGTTTTCTGCACGCGCCGATGATGACAAGGTATTCGCTGTTACATGCGGTTGCGGCTGGAGAGATGTCAAAGATTTACTGCATAACGAAGTCGATTGGCCCGACCCGGAAACGGTCCGACTGTTGGGATCAATGATGCTTTCTGAGGATTTTGACAACAGGATTCGTTGTCGATTCTTCCAATACCGCATGGTGGAGCTGAGATTGATGAACGAAGGCTGGATCTGACCAGCACGACGACGGCAAAGCTGCATCGCCGACCGTCTAGAATTGGACGCATCCGCTCCCGCTTTCCCGCCGCGGAAACACTGCCCGCATCGGCAACGCTCGCGCCTCAGTGAACGGGCCGCAACGGGGACTCCATTCGCGGAATCACTGCGGCCGCTCGCGCCCGGATTCTTACCGCGGAGGAAGTCGTTTTATGTGGATTGGCTGCGCGGTCGTACCCGTTCATTTGTTCATCGATGACAAATTCTGCGACTCTCATCTCGTCCATCGAGTTACCGTCCACGTCGGACCACTCGCGCATCGTGCGATTGACCTTGGTTAGTGCCGCGACAGCAAGTAGTACAGCATCCGTCTCGGTGATCTTGCCTTCAAGATCATCTGCTTCGTAATCCGCAACACGTAGAGCCGCGTCGATTAGATTGCTGTCGTCAATCAAGTCCGTCAAAACCGCGCGAACCACTGTGAGGCATGCATTTTTGCGTGCAAGTGCGATATCTGTCATGAGGCTCTCCAGCGTCGGGATGACTGGTTAGCGAACTTTGGCGTCCGCGTCGTTGAACGAAGCGAACGCTACTGCACCCATCACTGCGACAACCACGGCGACGGCGATACCAGCTGCAAACACAATTTACTCCGCGTTCTCACTCCTGCATACCGGATGCACCACGCGCGCTCGCATGCCAGAATTCAGTGCGCGTGGGCACGCCCCTCTATCCGACCTTCACCTTGTTCTGCAACGGCTGATTCTTTGCGAACGCCGAGACGCTTTCGAGCGTGGTCTCGCAGATGGTTGTCAAT
>NZ_JARESS010000130.1:0-5412 GCF_046027915.1 Paraburkholderia sp. RL17-347-BIC-D | reverse complement strand
AGCCCGGCCGTCAGTACTCGGTCAGCAATGACTGGACCGCCACGTTCGCGTCCGGTGCCGATTGGGCTGCCACGGGTCTCGTCTACGGGACACGCGCGAGCGACGTCGACAACGTCAATACGTCGAACAGCATCCAGAATTCGATCAAGTACGTGAGCCCGAATTACAACGGTCTGCAAGCGGGTGCGCTGTACAGCCTCTGTAGTCAGGTGGGTAGTTTTTCGACGAATTCGGTAGTGGATGCAGCGGTCTCGTACTCGAATGGCCTGCTCAAACTCGGTGTCCGTTATACGTTTACAAAACATCCCTATTGCGCGACCTTCGGCGATCAGGGTAGTTCAATTCGTCGGCACTGTCGTCTCGGCTACAGGCGCGAACGACAACATGAACAAAAAGATCTTCGGCGGATATCGACTCGACAGGCAAGCAGGCCGTTGTTGATCTCAGTGGCGGCGCCTACTCGTCCAACAAGCACCAACTCGCCGGTATTTTTGGCATTACCCACAGGTTCTAAGTGTGGGGCCGGCCGCTCGGGCGATGAGTCTACCAGGCAGGTCCGTCCTCGGCAATCCGCCGGCTCTGCTGATCGAGTCCAGCGACCGGCCTGCCTCTACACTTGGATCTGAGCACGCTGGGTCGCGGGCAATCTCCCAGTTGCGCAGCAGGTATGGCCAAGGGCTGCGGGCGGTTTTGTCGCAGTACGGCTCGTGGAGGAGGATGATCGATACGCGAAGTATTGCTTATGTTGCCAATTCGTAGAATTGATCCGCGGCGGACGGATGGGTTCCGCGAGCGCACTTCATCTGTCCTTTGGCGATCATATGCATCACTTCGATGCCGCCAGGAAGAATCCGGACGCAGCGAAACGTCTTAAATCCCAGCATGGGCCCCGTGCGTCGCTTGATCGCCCGATGATCCAGCTCGACGAGATTGTTGAGATGTCTGGACTGGTGGGTTTTGATAGGCGTTTCACGATCAGCATTGATGGCTTCGAGCGCGGTGAGATTGGCACCGCTTTTGTCGATGGTCACCGTTCTCTTGCGACGGCGAAATGCTTTCTCTAGTACCGGCAACAGTTTGAGTACCCAGCGATGGACGGTGGAATGATCGACCGAAGTCCGACGTTCGGCCATCATTTCTTCAAGATGACGCGGACTTAGCGGATACGCGACGTACCAGCGCACGCACGTCAGAATCACCTCCAACGGATAGTGCAAGCATTTCAGTACCTTGGCCAACGCCGGTTTCGGCATCTTCATCGATTCCTCGTCAGCGACTTTGTATCCAGAGAATTCTACTGTCCATCTCTTACTACGACACAATCCGATGAACGCCTAGGTCGCCGGGAGCAACCCCATGGGAAGTAATGCCCACCGGGCGACGGGCAAAGTGCTACGACCAATCGAGTTTCGGTACCAATACAACGGAGCCGGTAGTCTTGCCGTCGACTAGATCTTGCTGCGCTCGCGCTGCATCTTCGAGAGGAAACTCAGTGTACTTGACTAGGATCTTCCCAGCGGAGATCAAATTGAAGAGGCATTTGGCGCCTTCGTGAAAATCTGCATCGGCCGCTACGTATTGGCTGACCGTTGGTCGTGTCAGGAACAACGATTTTGTGCGAAGCGTGCCTAACGGTACAGGATCCGGATCACCGGACGGCCATCCGTAAGAGACAATGTATCCGAACCGGGCCGCAGCATCGATAGATTCTTCAAACGTTGCTTTGCCAATGCTCTCGTAGACAACCTTGGCACCCGCCCCTGCAGACACCTCCTTGACCATCGCTGAGAAGCTTTCATCGGGCGTGACCACTACGTGATCACAACCGTATTTCTTTGCGACTTCAACCTTGTTTCTGGATTCGACCGTGCCGACAACTGTCGCGCCGAGGTGTTTAAGCCACTGAAGCAGAAGCAATCCGACTCCGCCGGCGACAGCATGGACCAGCACCACATCGCCCTTTCGCAGGGGAGTGATCCGGTTAGCGAGGTACCATGCAGTAAGACCTCTAAAGATCGCGCCAGCAGCAACCTGAGGGGACATACCTTGGTCAGGCAACTTGTACACCCGACCAGCCGGCACGATGCGAGTACTACTGTAACTTCCTGGCGTTGAGCAAAGATACGCCACGCGGTCCCCTGTTTGCACGCCCGATACTTCAGCGCCGGCACTTTCGACGCGCCCCACGCCTGAGAATCCGAGCCCACTGGGCAATTGCATTTGCATCGCACCTGAGCGCATCATCGTATCGATAAACTCGACACCGATGGCCTCATGGCGGATCTGTACTTCATCTTTTCCAAGCGCGTGAGGTTCGGCAAGGGGCACCCATTCCAGTACCTCAGGGCCGCCCTGTTTCGCGAATGTATATTGTCCATCTGATTTGCTGCTTTCATTACGGCTCGACTGCATTTTTTACCTCCGTTAACTCATGCTCGTTCTCAAAGCAGATACCGAGATCTCAAATGCGCTCTGTCCTGGCGAGAGCGTCCTCAAGTGTCCCGGTTTGATTTTTTCACCGTGGTTACGACGATCCTGTCTTCCCCGACCCAGCTAGACAAAGCTGACGCTTACGGTCCCAAGGGATCCAAAATCCGCTGTGGCCGAGCCCTTCGCTTCTACCGCCACAGGTGGGGCACAGGCGACCGTAGTGACGATCTGCTCGGCTTCGAGCCCGATACCTAACTCTCTCAACTCGTTGGCGAGCCACGTCATGGCCCATAGGGGGCTGCCCAAAACGTCTGCGCCGGAGCCCTTGCCGACGAGTTGTCCGTTGGGAAAGGTCCTCACCGCGTGGCGAGCGAAGTCATAGTCGCGCGAGTTGGGATCGTCAGATTTCTTGAGGACGAGCCACGCAGCGCATGCTCTGTCGGCGATCAGTTGTAGTTCCCCGGCCGAGGAAAATTCTTCATAGCGGGAGTTGGGAATTTCGAAAGCGAGAAGAAGATCGCCAATTGCGTCCAGCACTTCTGCGCTCTCGTACGGGTCATTTCGCCGGACGAGCGAACGGCGCATTCTGAAAGCGAATTCAGCTTCTGCAATTTTCATCACGCTTCCGCTGAGACTGACCGTTGAGCCCTGTGCCAATATTTGGTCCTCAAAAACCAGTCCGGCGATAGGCCGAACCACTCCTATATGTTTCTGGCCTGCAAGGCTCGTTGCTGCAATCTTCCAGCCGGCAATTGTCAAGTTGGATATCTGTCCATACTCGCGCTGAATGTCGTCCGCCGCGGCCTTGTTCAAAGGTCGAACGTCAGATAGAAGCTCCCTGATGGTTTTTCGGCTGTCGTTTCCATTTTTCCGGATCTGCGCCGCTGTCCTCAAACGTTCACGATTCATAGGAAATCCGATTTCAGGTCGGCGGTGTGTTCTGAAGTTTCTTCAATGACGAAATGAAGACATCTTCCGACGCCTATAATCAATGTCGCGAGAACGACACGCTGTGCATGTTCACCCTTCCTAACCTGCATGAGCTTCCTTCCCGGAAGCCAACCATCGAAAAATCAGTCTTCTTCAAGGTCACCGGTCTTCATGACGCCCGCGGCGAGGTAACCGCCATCGACGGGCAACATGACACCATTAACGAAGCCTGCTGTCTCGGACGCGAGAAAGAGGATCGCGTCTGCCATCTCTTCCACCGTTCCAAGGCGTCGCGCCGGGATCATGGAGGTGTAGGCGTTCACGGTCTGGGTGTTGTAGCTGGACTCGGTCATGGCGGTAACGACGGGACCGGGAGCGAGCGCATTCGCGGTCACTCCGTGCGGGCCCAACTCAATTGCCAGCTGCCGCGTCAGTCCAACAACCGCGGCCTTTGACGTCCCATACGCGGCACGCCCGATGCCGGCGCGAGCAGCGCTGATTGAGGCCACATTGATAATGCGCCCATACTTCTGTGCAACCATTCCTTTTCCGGCGCGCTTGGCGCACAGGAAAGAGCCGGTGACATTGACCGACATAACTCGCTCCCATTCATCGATGGGGTAGGCAAGAATTGGCTTCACACCCATAATCCCCGCGCTATTAACTAGGATATCGACCGCACCTCCGTTCCAGTCTTCGGCGAGCGAGAATGCGCGTTCGATTGAATCCGCATTTGAGACGTCAATTCTGATTGCGGTTGCTTTGCCTCCAGCTTGCTCAATCTGACCGGCTACCCGTTTTGCGTTGTCGATATTGACGTCGGCTACAACGATTGAAACCATTTGATGCGCGAGGGCAAGTGCCGTCGCCTCTCCGATACCTGAACCGCCTCCCGTGACAACCGCGGCTCGAGAATTGAAATTCATAGCTCCTCCAATATCCTTGATTTTGACTCTATGCGATTGTCCGGCTGCTGCGGCCGGACCGCTAAATAAACGTTACGCTTCAGACTAGAAGTGCAACAGTCGCAAAACTACTCTACGGGTCAACCCCACCCGGAATGCCGTTGTAATCACCGGCGGAGAGGCTGGTAGATGGCATTCGGCACAATATCGCCCCGACGTAGCCGCAGTCCGCAGAGTGGCGAAACGTCAGTATGTGGGACACGGCGCGGTTAACAGATGCTCGCGGCGTCCCGAGTCCCAGCTGACGCTTCAATTAACCTGACACGGTATTTGCAGTGAGCGCGATTTCACAAATGATGTTTCGCGAAGTTGAGCCGCGTCGAGTGGCAGGTGGCTCCGGCTCGGTGCCAGTGATCGTAATTTCAGTGCGGCGGATCCAGCCTGAGAGGTGGCCCCGTTCGTTCGGACAGTTTTTTCGATTTTTAAGTGGAACGCTGGGCGGTCACGCTGCCAATTTAATCGCGGGCAGCATCGCGAAGTAAGCTTCATCCGGGGTCTTGTCCGACAGACTTGAATGAGGCCTTTGCTGGTTGTACCACGTCAGGTAGTTAGCGATGGACTTCCGTGCCTGGCCGACGGACTCATAGGCCTTCAAATATATCTCTTCGTACTTCACGCTGCGCCACAGCCGTTCGATAAAAACGTTGTCCCGCCAGCTTCCCTTGCCGTCCATCGACAGAGCGATTCCGCGTGAGAGGACCGCGTCGGTGAAGACTGTACTGGTGAACTGACTGCCTTGATCGGTGTTGACGATCTCAGGCAATCCATATTTCGTGAATGCCTCTTCAAGCGCTGCCACCGCATGCTCAGCCTCCATCGTGATCGCGACTCGGTGCGCTAAAACACGGCGGCTGGCCCAATCGATCACCGCAGTGAGATAGACGAAGCCCTGTGCCATAGGTACGTAAGTCGTGTCCAATGCGAACACCTGGTTGCTGCGCTCGATCTTCCGATCGCGCAGCAGGTACGGCCAGATCTTGTGAGCCAGATGTTTGCGGCTCAAGTTCGGCTTGCGATACAGCGCCTCAATGCCCATTTTGCGCATCAACGTGCCCACGTGCTTGCGTCCAATCGCGATGCCTTCTCT
>NZ_JARESS010000013.1:0-229844 GCF_046027915.1 Paraburkholderia sp. RL17-347-BIC-D | reverse complement strand
AATGAACGCCCATTCCTTCGCGTCGAAGAAATGCGACTTGTAGTCCGCGCTCGAACCCGGCGCGACGGTGGTCGTGGCTTGCTTGACCTCGCAGCCGGCGAGCGTGCCGGCCGGAACCAGCGCGATAGCCGTGCGTAAAAAGCCGCGGCGAGAGCTAATAGGGGATGAGGGCATGTTGTTCTAGTCACCAGATTGGAGCGCGCCATTACGTTCCGGGCAGTCATCGGATTGCCGGCGGGATGATAAATGGAACCGGTTCCAAAGTCTTTTATCGTTTTTACAACAAGTTGTTTCGTGGAGTGATGAAATGCCGTGTGTCTAAAAAAAGATGTTTTAAATCAAAGGTATTTTTTGGCGTCAGGCAGGGTGAGGACGGGATCGTCGGCGCCGACCGGAGTGATGTGAAAAAGCGACGGGGTCGGGCATGTTGCGCCAGCAAGGACCCAATTAACGCGGGAAATAGATCGCGACAAACCCAGGATTCTGACTTGTCGCGCCGCTCACCGGAATGCCCTGTTCGACCAGCACGGTCTGCTGTGCGGCGTTGTGGTAAATCTTCAACCGGATGGTCTGTGGATTGGCGGGCTGGCTGCTGTCGAGGTAGCCGGCATCGGACAACAACGAGGCAGCCTGCGCCGCGGTGAAGCTCTGGTTGACTGTCGTGACGGTAGTGGACGGATTGCCGTCGAACACGTTGTCGGAGAAGCTGCCGTCCGCGTTGACCGTCAACGTGGACGACGGCGACGGCGCGCCCTCGGCCTTGGCGCCGCAGTTTTCCCAGCCGTCGAACACGGCGCCGCTCGCGCCGAGCGTCGTCCAGTTCGCGGACGGCGTGGCCGACACAGTCCAGCTATTGTCCAGCAGCGCGGCCACGCTCTTGATATTGACGCCCGCATTGACCCCGGTCACCGTGCCGATGCTGTTCGTGGGCGCCGATACGCATGCCGTGCCGGCGCCCGTTACGTTGGTGGCCAGATGCGTCGACACGAGCGTATTGTTCCCCGCCGTCAGCAGCGGCGCGGCGACAGGGCTCACGAGCATTGCATTGGCGGTCGTGGTCGCCGCGATGAGCGACAACGAAACCGCCCCGACACTGCCGAGCGTCGTGCTGTTCTGATAGACCGAGGCATTCGAAGACGGAGCGGGCGGTGCGCTGCCGCCGCTGCCACCGCTGCCACCGCCTCCGCCGCCCCCTCCACATGCGGCAAGCAGCGCGGCGGCGAACGCGGCGGCGGTGCATCCTGCTCTGTGCATCATGTCGTCCGCCCCCGGTGCGTTGCGTTTCAAGGTTGCGGCAGCAAAGTCGCGGATACGGCGCTCGCGTTTGCAATGAAGACGTTGGTGGCGTCGTCCTGCAACAGATAGCCCTGGCTGACCAACGCGTTCGCCGCAGCCGCGACCGCGGTCTGATACTTTGACCGGCTGCCGCCATAAAGCGTGGCAAGCGTGGTGCGCGTATCGGTGCCGCCGGCCTGCGCGGCGGCGCTCACCGCGAACGGAATCGCAGCGCCGTTCGAAATGCAGCCGTCGCCGATCGCGTGCCCCGCGCCGCGATAGTTCCAGCCGGTGTAGGTGGCGAGCGGGGCGGCGACGTCGGGCACCAGCACGCCGGACGTTTCGTTGCCGTTGGCATCCACTTTCGGCACGAGAATCGTGTACGCCTGTGCCGTGTTCACCACGGGAACCGCGTTGCTATAGTCGGTCACGAACAGCTGGTTGTACTCGCCATTGAAGGTCAATTGCACAGACGTGGGCGTCGCGGCCGCACCGCTTGGCACCATTACGTTGGTGAGCGACGGGAAGCCCAGCGCGGTCTGAGTCGGCGCGACCAGCGTGCCCGCGGCGACCGTCGGATATTGCGAGGCGGGCGGCGGCGTGCCCTTGCCGACCCAGTTGACGAGCGCTGGAATCAGCGCGCGTTCGACCGGCGTTTCTTCGACCGGCGAGCCCGGCAACTGGCATTGGCTGCCCGCGGCCGGAACTGTCATGTTGCCGGTCGTTACGCCATTGCCGCCGCCGTGCTGCGTGCCCGCCACCAGGTAGTAGCGCACGTTCGCCGGCAACTGGATGTCATTGCCGCGTCCGTCGGTCACGACCAGCGACGCCGCGCCGCCCCACCATTCGAACGCGCCGTCGAGCTGCATGATCTTCGGACAGGTGTTGGTGGCCGTGCACTGCTTCAGGATGCCGTCAGTGGCGCCGCTCACCGGGTCGGTAGTCGTCGCGTAAGTGAACGGGAACTGGAAGCCCGGCATGAAGTGATCTTCATGCTGCTTCGACCAGCGGCCGGGTTGCGCGAACGCGGCATTGGTCCACGTGCGGCGAGCCGCCGAGATGATCGGGAACATGCCGTCGAACACGATCTTGCCGTTCTTGTCGGCGTTGAAGCCCTCGTACAGAAAGTCCTTCATGAAGCGGCCCGACTGCGAAATCCCTTCGCCGATCGCGATATCGAAGTTCGTGCTGGTCGAGCATGTCGACGCGACGCATCCCGCGTTCTTCAGATCGTTGAGCGGATTGGCGACGCCTTGCGCATCGGCCGCGTCGTAGCGCAGGAACGACACCAGATCGCGCAAGGCGGCGAAGCCGATGCCGTCGACGGTCGGCGCGGCGGCCTGATAGACGAAGCTGTAAATGGTCCCGGCGTCAGGCGCAACCTGCGTGCCGTTCGGGCCCGGCACGGTCGCGGGCGGCGTAAAGGTGACGGAATAATTGCCTTCGTAGACATTGTTCGGCGTACTGACGTAGCTCCATGTCGTCACCGGCTGGGAAGGCGCGGTATAGGTTTCGAGGCCGCCCGGAATGCTGCCGTATGCCGTGAGCCACGACTGGCGCGCGGTGAAGGTGACCGAGCTCTTGTCGGACAGATTGGCCGGCGGGTAAGTCAGCGGAATGGTGGTAGGCGGGCCGCCCGCATAGTCCGGGATGAATTCCTCGCGGCTCAAGCCGGTCATCGGCGTGCCGTCCTTGTTGGTCGCCACGGGGAAGCTGGCGCCGAGCAGGCCCGCGCCGGCGGTGCTGCTGTTGCCGGTGACCGGAACGTCGCCTTGCCAGCCGCTCCACAGGATCGTATAGCCGTTACGCAGCAGCGACGGGAAGCTGGACGAGGGCGCCGCGCCGGTATCGAGCGCGCCGCCGCCCACGAACGACGCCGCGCCGATCTTGCTGCCGCGATTCACGACGTCATAGAACAGCACGCGCTTGGCGGCCGCCGCGCTTTGCGGGCGCAGGATCACCACGTCGGTCGTATAGGCGACGTAACCGTCGCTGCCGACCGGCGCGTTCTTGATGTTCACGATGCCCGCATTGAGCGGATTGTTCGGATCGAGTTCGCCGTGCACGACCGCGGTGATCACCTGGTAGGGACCCGCCGCGCCGGCCGGCGTCGCGCCGCCGAACGCCGGTGCGCTCGACAGGATCTGGAAGCTCTGGATAAAGCCAGCGCCCTTCGCCGTGACGGGCGGCGACGACGGCGACACGTTGTCGTGCCCGCACCCACCGAGCAACGCGATTCCGACACCGACTCCCAGCGATACAGCTAGCGACTGCACCTTCATGGTCAGGCCTCCGAACACGGTCAGGGAAAAGGAGTGTGCGTATGGAACGGACGGACCGTCATCGGGCGAAAACGCCGATATGCCCAAAAGGCCTGTCAATATTTTGTAAGGGTCTATATTTATATTTATAACGTTCGTAGATATTTATAATTCGCCCGACACCGTTCTCAACTATCGTTTACGCGTACAGTGGCAGCATGCTCGTTGTGGTCAACTCGATTCCGTGTGGAGTCCAAACATGACAAACAAGCTCACGCTCGCAGACCGGCTGCGGGAATCCATCGAGGAAGCCATTGCGACCGGCGATCTTCCGCCGGGCGCACGGCTGGATGAGGCGGAATTGATCGCGCGCTTCGAGGTGTCCAGAACACCCGTGCGCGAAGCGTTGCTGCAACTGGCCGCGGCCGGCATGGTGGAGATGCGGCCGCGGCACGGCGCCGTGGTCGCGAAGATCAGCCTGCACAGACTGATCGAGATGTTCGAGGTGATGGCCGAGCTCGAGGCGATGTGCAGCCGCCTTGCCGCGCGGCGCATGAGCGCGCAGGAGTTGCAGGCGCTGCGCGAGGCGCATGTCGCGTGTCAGAAAGCGCGCGACGGCGGCAGCCCGGACGAGTATTACCACCTGAACGAGCGCTTTCACTGCCTGATCTATCACGGCAGCCACAACGGTTTTCTGCATGACCAGGCGAAGGCGCTCCACAAACTGCTGCGTCCGTACCGGCGTTTGCAGTTGCGCGTCAAGGGGCGTGTCGCCGCCTCGTTCGACGAACATCAGGCGGTCGTGGATGCGCTCGAAGCGGGCGACGGCGAAGCCGCCGCCGCCGCGTTGAGAGGGCACATTCTGGTGCAGGGCGAGCGCTTCGGCGACCTGATTGCCGCGCTCGCGCAAGTCAGCGCGGAATAGCGGCGGGGCGTGGCGGCCTCGGGCACGAAGGCGGGTGTTCTTTTACCTCACAGGTAATCGACGCGCGTCATGCGCGAGGCGACCATGAGTGGCATGCAAGTTTCGATCCGCATCCACTGATTGCCAGGAGCCACGCCATGACCGCCTACGCGATTGCCCATCTGCACGACGTCGAACTGGGCGACGACATCATCGAATATCTCGAGTGCATCGACGGCACGCTCGCGCCGTTCGACGGCCATTTCATCGTGCATGGCGCACGCCCGGAAATACTCGAAGGCGAATGGCACGGCGATCTGATCGCGATTGCGTTCCCCGATCTCTCCGCCGCGCGCGCCTGGTACGCATCGGACGCGTATCAGCGCATCCTGCCGTTGCGCACGCGGCATGCGCGCGGGCCGGTGATCCTGATCGACGGCGTGGACGAGCGGCACAAGGCGGCCGACATCCTGAGATGAACGCGGCGGCATCACCGCGTGAACGTCCCGAGTCCTTCCGCGTTGTAGTACTCGAGCGTCACCTGATTGCTCAGAAACGACACTTTGGAAATCGTTCCCGGCGCGGCGTTTTCGTTGACGAGCATGAAGGTGAAGGTATCGCCGTCCCAGTGCGAAAGGGGCAGGCGCAAGGGCGTGCCGCCGATGGTCAGGAGCAGGGCGCCGTTCGCTGCCGATATCTGGATCGGCCCGTAATAGTCGTTGTTATAGGTGCCCGTATAGGTGGAGAGTGCCCGCGCGGGTAGCGGCGCTGCGGGCGGCTTCACGCCGACGAGCGAGCCGGCCGGTTTGTTGAGGTCCGCAAACGCCTCGCTATAAGCCGCAAACCAGTCACGCTGGATGGAGCCGAACTGCACGATATCGAAGAATTGCGCGGTGAGCGTTTCCGGCACGCCGAGCGGATAGCCGTTGGTGAGCGCAACGATCGCGCAGCCCGTCGAGGGCACCACCACGAAATTGGTCGCGGCGCCCGCGCCGAATGCGCCCGAATGACTGTATGACGCGCGCCCCGCCGCAGTGGTGCCGACGTTGAAACCGAAGCCATAGTAGGACGCGTTCTGGCCGTTGCCGGCCGGCTGAATCTGCGATTGCTGGCTGATCGCCGCGTTGAGCGCGGCGGCGTCGACGATGCGCGTGCCGTTGAACACGCCCTGGCCCAGCATCAGCGTCAGCCACTTCGCCATGTCGTTCGCGGAGGAACTCACGCCGCCCGCGGGCGCTTGCGCATCCGGCATCGAGCCCAGGCCGACGACCCATTGGCCGTTGCGCTGCACGTGCCCGGTGGCCCGATTCGCGCGCGCGATGAAATCAGCGTAGCGCGAACTCGTGCTCGTCATGCCGAGCGGCTGATAGAGCGTGCGATCCGAGAGCGTCGCCCAGTCGATTCCGGTGGCGGTGGCCACCGAGATCGCGCCCGCCGTCAGGCCGAAGTTCGTATAGGCGTACGAACGGCGAAACGGCGCCAGCGGCAGATAACGCAGATGTTCGAGGATGGTGGTCTGATCGTAGCCCATGTCTTCCAGCAGATCGCCAGCATGATCGGGCAAGCCGGAGCGATGCGCGTACATGTCGCCGACCGTGACTTGCGCGCTCACGGTCGGATCCGCCAGCGTGAACCACGGCAGATGCGCGCGCAACGGTGTATCCCAGGACACCGTGCCTATGCCGACCTGGTGCGCCACCACCATCGACCCGACCGGCTTCGACAGCGACGCGAGCTGGAACACCGTGTCGGCATCCACGGCGAGGCCCGAGCCGACCAGCCGCGTGCCGAAGCCTTTCGCATAGACCGTTCGCAGATTGCGCACCACGGCGACCGACATGCCGGGCACGCCGGTGCTGGTCATGAGGTTGTTGACGAGCGTGTCCAGTTGCACGAGGGCGGCGTCGATCTGGGAATCAGGCACGGGGCCGTTTGGATTGGTGTTGCCGCCGCTGCCCGAATTGTTCAATTCGTTGGAACCGCCGCATGCGGTGACGGCCCCGCATAGCGCCGTGCCGAGAAAGCGCCGCCGTCCTTGCACTGAGGTCATGTCGTGTCTCCGGATAACTTCTTCTGGCTTGTTTGAATCCAGGCTCGTACAGCGGCCCTGACGGCTCGACGCGTCGCGTTGTTGCGTTGCGTAGTGTAGGCAGCAAAGAAGCGAATCGAAAGCTGGTTGCGGGAATGGCAGGCATTCTGGCCTGGAGAAGAGCGTTACACTTGCCCATCTTTTTTGCGTAGATCCGTTCATCGTGGTGCCGGGTTCGCTGGCGAGTTCTTCGGCTTCACCGTGCATGAAGAAGCAACAATGGAAAACCTTCTCAAGAAACTCGACCTCACCTCGCTGCGCCTGTTCGTCGCCGTCTGCCAGGAGCGCAACATCGCGCGCGCGGCGGAGCGCGAGTTCATCGCATCGTCCGCCGTCAGCCGGCGCATCGCCGAGATCGAGGCGGTGATCGGCCTGCCCGTGATCCAGCGCCAGTCGCGCGGCATCACCGTAACGCCGGTCGGCGAGACCGTGCTGCGCTACGCGCTGGCGATCATCGGCAATATCGAACAGATGAGCGCGGAGCTGTCGCGCTTCTCGTCGGGCGCGAAAGGGCGCGTGCGGGTGGTGGCGAATCTGTCCTCGATCGTGCAGTTTCTGCCGGAAGACGTGGCCGCGTTCGGCCGCGCGTTCCCGGAAGTGTCGATCGAACTGGAAGAGGAAAACAGCGCCGACGTGCTGCGGATCGTCGGTGAGCACGCGGCGGACTTCGGCATCTGTAATCCGGTGGCCGGCAGCGAGGCGTTCGAACAGGTGCCGTACCGGCAGGATCGTCTCGCGGTGCTGGTGCCGGGCGGCCATCGACTCGCCGGCGCGTTGCGCGTGAGGTTCGACGAACTGCTCGACGACAGCTTCGTCGGCCTGCGCAGCGAGAGCGCGCTGACGCAACTGCTCACGCAACAGGCGGCCGCTGCGGGGCGGCAACTCGACGTGAAGATTCGCGTCAGCAGTCTCGACGCGCTTTGCCGGATGGTGCATGCCGGGCTCGGCATCGCGATCGTGCCCGAGCAGGTCGGGCTGCTCTATGTGAACGCGCTCGACGTGAGCCTCCTGTCCTTGAGCGATGCGTGGGCCGTGCGCCGCCTCATCATGATCTTCAAGACGCGCAACCAGTTGAGTGCGAGCGCGGCGGCGCTGGTCGGGTTTCTCGGCAAGGGTGTTTGACGCGAGCAACGGCGGGCGAATCGGCAGAGGCATGTACGCGCCGGCTGTCATATGCCGGCGGCGACGCGTCAGCGCCCGGACCGCGTCGAGTACGATCGCGCCGATCATCGCCAAACGAGAGGTCTGCGTTGCCGTACCGGCACTTCGGCATTGCCTGCGCGCGCCGTATAGTGAGCGCAAGGAGAATGCATATGAGCGACACGATTCGTCTGGACGGCCGCGTGCTGTACCTGTCCCAGGACCCCGCGGTGATCGAGGCGCAACTCGCCGGCGACAACTTCACGCGCGCCACGGCCGGTCCGTTGCGCGACAACGTCTCCACCGACGAGATCACGCCGGTCACCGTCATGCTCACGTACGACGAACGCCTCGGCCAGTATCCGTATGTCGGCTTCAAGGCCGGCGAGCGCATGCCGATCGGCCGCGATGCGGTGAAGAACGGCGGCTTCCAGGTGACGGTGGCGGGCAAGCGCTACGGCAAGGGTTCATCGCGCGAATCGAGTCCGTTGGCGGAACTCTCGGCCGGTATCCGGCTGATCGTCGCGGAGAGCTTCGAGCGGATCTATCAGCAGAATTGCGACAACATCGGCATTCTCACCACCACTGACTTTTCCGTGCTCGATCGGTTGAGCGCGGGAGAAGCGGTGCCCATCGACGAATTTCTCAAAGGCCGCGACGCGCTCACGCAGCAGATCATCCGCAGCGGCGGCCTGCTCGCGTACAGCAAGTTCGCCGACTGGCCCGCGCCGCGCGTGGGCGATAACGCTAACGTGACGCAGGCCGCGGAGCCGAAGACGCTGGTCGAGAAGATCATCGAACGGCATCTGCATCCGGGCAGCGTGGGCGCGCAGCGCGGCGACGGCGTGTTCATCGCCGCGGATTGGCGCTTCAGCCACGATTACTTCACCGGCATGTGCGCGCACCTGATGCATCGCGCGTTCGGCAAGCCTGCGCCGCTGCATGCGCCGGATCACATCATCGCGTTCCAGGATCATCTGGTGCTCGCGTCGCAAAGCATTCCACACGTGCGCGACGGTTTGCTGCCGGGCGTCGCCAATCTGATGGAAGGGCATACGTCGTTCTCGCGCGACTATCCGGTGCGCTCGCACGGCGCGCTCGACAGCCTGCCGGGGTCCGAGGGCATCTGTCATGCGCTGATGGCCGAGCAATACGCGTTGCCGGGACAGGTGGCGTGCGGCACCGATTCGCATACGCCGCATTCGGGCGCGCTCGGCTGCCTCGCATTCGGTGCGGGCGCAACGGAAATCGCCAATAGCTGGGTGACGGGTTATGTGCGTTGCAAGGTGCCGGAGACCTTGCGCATCGAAATCAGCGGTCACTTGCGCGACGGCGTGACGGCGAAAGATGTGGTGTTGCATCTGCTACAGATGGACGCGATCCGTTCGGGTGACGCGATCGGCCTCGTGTTCGAATACGGCGGCGCGGCGGTGCGCGCGATGTCGATCGACGAGCGCGCGACCTTGACCAACATGGTCGCGGAACTGGGTGGGTTCACCGGCATCGTCGAGCCGGACGAACGCACGGTCGCATTTCTCAAAGAGCGGCGCGGCGTCGATTTCACGCTTGAAAACTGGATGAAAAGCGACGCGGGCGCTATTTATCGCGACACGATTTGTATCGACGCAAGCGCCATCGAACCGATGCTCGCGCGTCCCGGCGATCCCGGCAACGGCGTGCCGGCGCCGCAACTGGAGCAGGACGTCACGATCGATATCGCTTACGGTGGTTCGTGCACCGCGGGCAAGCGCGAAGACTTCGATTTCTATTACGAGGTGCTGCGCTGGGGTGTCGAACAAGGCATTCGTGTGCCCGAGGGCACGCGTCTGTTCCTGCAGTTCGGCACCATGGCCGTGCGCGCGTATTGCGAGGAACAGGGCTATTTGCCGGTCTTCGAACGCGCGGGCGTGACGCTCGTCATGCCGGGCTGCGGGTCGTGCGCGAATTGCGGACCGGGTCAATCGGCCGAGGCGAACGAGGTGACGATCAGTGCGATCAACCGTAATTTCCCGGGCCGTTCGGGGCCGGGCGATGTGTGGCTCGCGAGTCCGTACACGGTGGCGGCGAGCGCGCTGGCTGGAAAAATCACGACCTTCGAACAATTGAAGCGCGCACGCGGCTAGAATGCTGGCCGGACCTTGGGCCCGGCAGATCGTGGTGCGTGTGATGCGCAAAAGTACGAGAGGCCGGCACGAGACCGGCCCGGCGAGGCTTATTCTTTCGCCAGAATCATCGGCAACTATGTTGCATGGGACCGGAGTAAGCGCTAAAGCGCCAACTCTGGTCGACAAAGGAGACAGACAAGATGGCATCCCCAGATCACGCCGGCTCCGTCGCGAAGAAGAACGGCGGCGCGGCGCATTCCGATAGCGCGGCCAGTCGCACCGCTGCGGCCGCGCCGCTCGACGCCGGCAGCATTTCCGCGCGCCTCGACCGGCTGCCCGCCACGCGCTCCGTCTGGAAGCTGGTGGTGCTGCTGAGCCTCGGCTTCTTCTTCGAACTCTACGATCTGCTGTACTCCGGCTACGTCGCGCCGGGCCTCGTCAAAAGCGGTCTGCTGACGGCGACCACGCACGGCCTGTTCGGCTCGACCGGCGTCGCGAGTTTTATCGCGGCGCTGTTCAGCGGCCTCTTTATCGGCACGATCGCGTGTGGGTTTCTGGCGGATCGCTTCGGACGCCGCGCCGTGTTCACGTATTCGCTGCTGTGGTACACGGCGGCCAACGTCGTGATGGCGTTTCAGGAGTCGGCCACGGGTCTGAACTTCTGGCGCTTCGTGGCGGGGATCGGCATCGGCGTCGAACTGGTGACGATCGGCACGTATATCTCCGAACTGGTGCCCAAGCAGATTCGCGGCCGCGCGTTTGCCTGCGAGCAGGCGGTCGGCTTTACCGCGGTGCCCGTGGTGGCGTTTCTGTCGTATCTGCTGGTGCCACGCACGCTGCTCGGCCTCGACGGTTGGCGCTGGGTCGTGCTGATCGGCGCACATGGTGCGCTGTTCGTATGGTGGATCCGTCGCGCGTTGCCGGAGAGCCCGCGCTGGCTCGCGCAGCAAGGGCGTCTTGCCGAAGCCGATCGCGTGATGACCGAACTCGAAGCGAAAGTGCGCCGCGAGTATGGCCGCGAGTTGCCGCTGCCCGCGCCGCCGGCGCCGGTCGCGCCGCGCGGCAGCTTCCGCGATATGTGGGTGCCGCCGTACCGCAGCCGCACGCTGATGATGACGATCTTCAATATCTTCCAGACCGTGGGCTTCTATGGCTTCGCGAACTGGGTACCCACGCTGCTCATCAAGCAGGGCATTACGATCACCACCAGCCTGATGTATTCGAGCGTGATCGCGCTGGCCGCGCCAATCGGTCCGGTGATCGGCCTCTTTATCGGCGACCGCTTCGAGCGCAAGACGGTGATCGTGGTGATGGCGGGCGTGAATATCGTCTGCGGCCTGTGGTTCAGTCAGGCGGCGGGCGCGGTGTTGCTGGTCAGTCTCGGCGTGTGTCTGACGCTCGCGGGCAACATCATTTCGTATAGCTTCCATGCGTATCAGACGGAGCTTTTTCCGACCAGCATTCGAGCGCGCGCGGTGGGTTTTGTTTACTCGTGGAGCCGATTTTCCGCGATTTTCACAGCCTTTCTGATCGCAGCGGTGTTGAAGCACTTCGGCACTAGCGGCGTGTTCGTGTTCATCGCCGGGGCGATGCTGATCGTGATGCTGGCGATTGGATTGATGGGGCCGCGCACGAAGGGTATTGAACTGGAAAAGATATCTCAATAGCAAGGCAAACGCCTCTCACTCGGCGAGCTGCCATGTACCCGGGTCGATCCTTTATACCGGAAGCGCATCGCGCGTCTCTTTCACATAGCTTCATCTAGCAGCGGATAGTCGTTGTAGCCGGTTTCGTCGTCCGTGTAGATGGTTTCCGGATTGACCGCGTTGAGCGGCGCACCGCGTCGAAAGCGCTCCACCAGATCAGGGTTGGCGATAAAAGGACGACCAAACGCTGCCGCGTCCGCGTCGCCGCGTTCGATGGCCCGTTCCGCGCTCTCCCGCGTCAGCCCTTCATTGAGGATGTAGGCCCCTTTGAAGATGCGCCTCACGTCACGGCCGATGCGATCGTCGCCGCGATCCAGCGCCTCGCGCGCGAAAATGAAAGCGATGTGGCGCGCGTTGAGTTGCTCGGCGACATAAGTGAACAGCGCGCGCGGATCCGAGTCGTGCATCGAGTATGAACTCGACATCAGGTTCAGATGCACGCCGATGCGGTCCGCGGGCCAAACCGTGAGCAACGCATCGACTGCCTCCAGCAGGAAGCGCGCACGGTTCTCGACCGAGCCGCCATAACGGTCGGTCCGCAGGTTCGATCCGTCGTGCAGGAACTGATCGAACAGGTAACCATTTGCCGCGTGCAGTTCGACACCATCAAAACCAGCGCGTTGTGCGTTGGCGGCGCCAACCCGGAAATCCTCGACGATACCGGGAATTTCTTCGGTCTCCAGTGCGCGCGGTACGGTGTACGGACGCTGAGGCCGCACGCGGGTGACATGGCCTTCCGGCGCAACGGCGCTGGGGGCGACGGGAAGTTGGCCGTCGTGGTAGAGCGGGTCGGAAACTCGCCCGACGTGCCACAACTGGGAGACGATCAGGCCACCCGCATCGTGTACCGCTGAAGTCACCTCTTTCCAGCCGGCAATCTGCTTCTCGGACCAGATGCCCGGCGTGTTGGGATAGCCAACGCCCTGAGGCGTGACGGAAGTGGCTTCGGTAATGACGAGTCCTGCGCTCGCACGCAGTGCGTAGTGGTGCGCGTGGAGGACACCTGGACTGCGCTCAGCGAACGCGCGCATGCGTGTGAGCGGTGCCATGACAATGCGGTTCGACAACTTCAGCGCGCCAATCTGGATGGGATCGAAGAGTGTGGACATCTGCGGGCTTCTCATTTCGGTGTTGAAAGTAGCAAGAACGGATGCTCCGTTTCCATTGGTTATGGAACGTCGCAAGCCATACGTTTATCGTTACAGTGCATTCGATGTAACAATAGTTGTTACAACATAAACTATCCAGGCCATCGACACAAGTCTCTTCTCATGAACAGGCGTCGTCGCTGGGACTCGAATGACGGGGGCAGGGTGGTTTCGTTACGCCAATGGGACGATGCGTGTAGCCCGAAATCGTCCGTCTTTAAGGCGGGGAACGCGCTATGTCGCCGGGATTATCAAACGTGGCAGGATTGACTACCCATGATGTAACGAATATAGTTACAACTAAACTGACTAACAGAGGCTTTCCATGAGCGCCAACAGCCGCTTGACCGTGGCGACCCATATCCTGGCGTGGATGGCGCTGGTCGCACGGCGCAGTTCTGACCCGGTCACATCCGATCGCATCGCTGCGAGCGTCAACACCAATCCGGTGGTGATTCGTCGGACGCTTGGGTTGCTTGCGAAAGGCGGGCTTGTCGAGAGTTATCGCGGTGTCAATGCGGGATGGCGTCTGACGAGGAGTGCGGATGCAATCAGTTTGCTCGACGTCTTTAATGCGCTTGAAGAGGGTGCGCGCTTCGCGCTGCACCCTTCGAAACCGAGTCAGGCGTGCCCCGTCGGGCGAGGCATCGGGTCGACGCTGAGCCACGTCTATGATTCGATCGATAATGGCGTTCGAAAAACGCTTGCCGCCACGACGATCGAAGCGGTACTCGCAGATACTCTCGCATCGCAACCATCGAAAAAACGTGGCTGAATCTGGGGCGATTATGTGTGTCGGCTTCGACGTTCCATCCGCCAGTCATGCCTCGAGATGTCGCTCGATGGCTTGAATGGATGCAACGGCTATTTACGCGTCCCGCAATCGACCCGCTCGAACGCCTTGCATCCCTGATGCCGACAGATGCGTTTGCTCGATGTCACGATGGTCAGCGGCACATTCGCTTTGACAGCAAAGCTCACGGCGTTTCCCATTCCCTGCGACCGGCAAAACGCGTCGGCCGCGGGCGCACCGCAATTGGCCGCTTCGAAGCGCCGTTCCTTGAAAAGCGTCAGCGCAAAGAAGCTCACCGCACACGCCGGCGCCACATACCGTGCTGTGGACGTGGGATCGCCAGTTCACGATGTCGCCGCCGACGGCAAAGCCCTGACGATCGAGCGGCGCTGACGACGAGCGGCGCAATCACACCAATGCTGGCAAACGACGGGCACAGGCCGAGCGCGGCGGTTCCCAGAGCCATCATCCAGCAGGTCCTCGTCATCACTGCGCGGCGTCCCACGCGGTCCGCGTAAGCGCCGATGATCATCGCGCCAACCGGTCGCATGAAAAAGCGACGCCGAATGTACCGGCGGCCCGTCACAAGCGATGCTGCGACAACGATTTTGAGAAGTTTGGGCGGATTGTCCGCGTTGCACGATCGGGCTACCGAGTGCGGCCAGCAATGGACATTCGACACTGCTACGTGAAATACGTGAAATGTCGAAAAATGCGCGCAAACAGTTGAATTCGGGACTACATTTCGACAGAAGCTGCAGAGCGACACTCCCGATATGCGTAAGCTGTTTGCACGAGCTGCCGTCGTTCGACGCTTGCGCGAACACGAGAGCGCCGCCTCTGCACCCTGCGTATCTCGGCAATTTGTATAAGGAATCGATAGTCCGGCGTGACTGGCAGCCGTCCCGCCGCTCATCTTGAGGATTCGTAGACATGTCGAACGATGCTCCAGACATACTGATCGTCGGCGCCGGCCCGGTCGGTCTATTGCTCGCGACAGAGTTGCGCCGCGACGGCGTCGATGTGCGCCTCGTCGACCGTATGCCCGCCCGGATTTTCTATTGCAAGGCGCTCGGAGTTACCCCACGCACCATCGAGATTTTCGAAGACATCGGCATCGCCCGACGCGCGATCGAAGCCGGCGTATGGCTCACCGGCGTTCAAACGTGGCAGGACGGTACGCCTGTCCCCGCACGCAGTATGAGCATTCAGGGGCAAGGCCTGCCGTACGGCTCGCTGTCGCTCGCGCAGTTCGAAACGGAACGCCTGCTCGAGGCCGCACTCGCTGCGCAGGGCGGACGTGTGGAGTATGGCATCGAGCTGGTCGCTTTCGAAGAGCGCGAGGGTGCGGTCCACGCGCAACTCACCGATTCCAGCGGGCAAACGCACACCCTGCGTTGCCGTTGGCTCGTGGGCTGCGATGGCGCGCACAGCAAGGTTCGCTCGACGCTCGGTCTTGCGTTCGAAGGCGGTCAATACCCGCAAACATTCGCGCTCGCCGATCTCGACGTGGAATGGGACCTGCCCCGGGGACCCATGTATCGCTTCGACTGGAGTGCGGGGACACGCCCGAAAGCTTCGCTCGCGGCGGTTCCGGTTCGCGGCTCGGAGCAACGCTACCGGCTCTCGATCATCGTGCCTGAAGACAAGGCGGCACTTGTCGATACCCCGTCGCCCGATTTCGATACGATGTGCGAGCTGCTCCTGCCGGCGTTACCGGATAACACGCGGCTGTCGTCGATGCGCTGGTCGTCGGTCTACCGGGTCAGCCATCGCATCGTGCCTGCCTATGCCCGGGGCCGCGTGTTCATTGCCGGCGACGCGGCGCATATCCATCCTCCGGTGGGCGGTCAGGGCATGAATACGGGGTTGCAGGATGCACACAATCTGGCGTGGAAGCTATCGCTCGCGGCGAGGGACCTCGCACAGCCTGAATTGCTCGAGAGCTATTCAGAAGAACGGCATCCCGTCGGGGTCGACGTCGTTCGATCGACGAGCGCGGCGCTGAATGCGGTGTTCGCTCGCGAGGCGGCGACACCGGCCATGCGCGAAACCCAGTTGCTCGTCACGTATCGAGGCAGTCGCATCGTCGCCGACGAGTGTCCCGAGATGGACGCGACGTTACCCGCGCCCGGCGATCGTGTTCCCGAAGTGGGCGGCTTCCAGCAAAGGTTCGTCGGCCATGCGCAGCGCCTGCATGAATATGTCGGCCGCGGGCGGCATGTCCTGCTCGGCTATATCGATGCACCCGGCGCACAATACGATGCGTTCGTCGAGGGGTGCTCTGCGCTCGATGCCCTGCCTCGTGAGTTGGCGTCTGCGGTGTTGATCGCGGCACCGGGATGTGACGTGCCTGCCAATGAGCAGTTCACTGTGCTCACGGATGCGGCAAATGAATTCACTATCGCGTTTCGTGCCTCAGGCGGCACAGTGTGGGGCGTGCGGCCTGATGCGCATATTGGCTGGCGTAGCTGCGCGTGCTCGAAAGAGGCGGTGACAGGATGGTTACGGCGTTCGATACGGGTCGATTGATTTTTGAGGGCGGCGCGGGTGGAACCAGACGAATGGACGATGGGCCTGCGGGGTTCTCCTTCACCGCAGACCGGCTGAATGGCCGCTATATCTTCGGAACCTGCTCCGCTCTTGCACTCGATGCATATCCTGACTAAGCCATTCGATCGACATGGGGCGGGGCCGTGACCATCCGCAAGCTGAGGATTCGCGCACTTGCGTTCTGCGTAGCGGGCGCGTTATTAGGCAACGGGGCCGCATGGGCAGACGAAGTCAAGGTGATGATTTCGGGCGGGTTTGCGTCAGCCTATCGCGACCTGGGCCCGCAATTCGAAGAGTCGACCGGCCGTAAGCTAATCACCGTCTGGGGGCCCGCGGTAGGTACGGCCGCGAATGCGATCCCTGTGCGGCTTGCGCGTGGCGAGTGGGCCGACGTGCTGATCGTGGTTGGGTATGCGCTCGACGAACAGATCAATGCCGGCAAGGTCTTGCCGGACAGTAAGGTGGACCTGGCACGCTCGGCAATCGGCATGGTGGTTCGCCAGGGGACGCCAAAGCCGGATATCAGTTCGGTCGACGCATTACGGCGAGCGCTGCTCGCAGCGAGGTCGATCGTCTATCCGGACAGCCCGAGTGGCGTCTTTGTCGGCAGCGAGCTGTTCTGGCGTCTCGGCATCGCGGGGCGGATGCAGAGCAAGAGCCGCATGATTCCGGCCGGGCAAGTCGCCGATGCAGTCGCGAATGGAGACGCCGAGCTCGGAATTCAACAGATCGTCGAACTGTTAACGGTGAAGGGGGTGACGGTAGTCGGCAGTTTGCCCGCAGAAGTGCAGTGGTACACGGTGTTCTCCGGGGGCATCGCCACTAGTGCGAAAAATCCAGTCGGCGCAGCGGCGCTGATCCATTTTCTGTCGTCGCCGGACGCGGCATCCGCGATTTCGAGGACAGGGCTCGAACCGCTTTCGGCGACGCCTGCGAATTGAGCGAAACGCGTGTCCTATGCGCTGTTCGATCTGAGTGGCCGGTGAAATCGCTACGCCTCACGTGGCATGGCTCACCCCGCAGACTCTCTCGCGCAGCATTACGGTGCTGGTCGAGAATTGCCGCAGACTGAAAGAGGGCGAAGCGCTGCTGAATCAGGTGTAGTCGCAGTCGGTGCGGCGTTGATGGACATAGTCCGATTTATGTTGATAGTAGTACTACGTAAATACCGGGACCGGAGAATGACATCAGATATGCGGTTCCGGTGTCACACGTGCGGCCGGGGCAAGCAAGCAGGATTGCCAGCCGCTTTCAATTGAATGGACGGAGACAGGACAACTATGGAACAGAAAATTCGCGACATGCTCTCTGCGATCGACCAGCAGGACATGGCGGCTTTTGGAACCTTCCTCGCCGACGACGCTCGCTTCGTATTCGGCAACGGCGAAGCGATTCACGGTCGGGAGCCGATCGTGAGCGTGGTGACGTCAGTGCTTCGGTCGCTGAAGTCGATTGCGCATACAGCCGACCGTTTCTGGTCGGTTGATGACGTCGCCATCTGCGAAGGCCGTGTGCTGTACGTCGATCGCTTGGGTCAGAAGCTCGACGCTCCCTTTGTCGATGTCCTCAATGTCAATGCGCACGGCCTTATCACGGACTACCGCGTGTATGTCGATGCGTCGCAACTGAATCGGCCGCAATAACGACTCAGGGTCGTGAGGCAACTCGCGCAGGCGATGCCGCGCGGCTGTTCACCGTAGTGCAATTACACCCCGATGTGAGACATGGAGGAAGTTATGGACAAGGAACTGGACGGCCGCGCAATTATCGTCACAGGCGCAGGCGGCGGAATCGGGCGGGCGTCGTCGACGTCGACCTCACCGGCGCGTTTCTTTGCATGAAGCACGAGATTGCCGCCATGTTGCAAAGCGGCGGCGCGGGCGTGCACCCGTTTTCGCCGAGCTTCGCGCAGGCGACCGCTACGTCAAACCTGTTGATCCGAGAGCCCGCCCACTCTGGCGGATGCACGCCCCTGAACACTTAGCAAATGCTCGCGCATGCATCGGGCCGCTGTCTCTCCATCACGGGCTTTCATGGCATTGACGATTGCCTGATGCTGTTGGGCGAAATACTGCCGGGTCTCCTGCGCCACCGTCTTCTCACGCACGTCCGGTTTTACGCGCATGCCGTTGATGACTTCCATCAGCGCGATGAGTGCGGGATTGCGGGTGGCCTGGCCGATCAGCAAATGAAAGCGATGATCCCATTGTTGCCACTCTTCGTCGTTTTTCGCGGCGGCGTTTTTACGTGCGCACTTTTCCAGTTCCAGCAGATCATCCCAACTGGCTTTCGTAGCGGCGAGTTCCGCAAGTGCGGGTTCGAACAGCAACCGCATTTCGGCGATATCCGCCGGACTGGTCCCCGCGCGCAGTCCACGCAGCGTGGGACCGAACTTCAGCGGCCGCGCGCCCAGATAGGTACCGCGCCCGACACCGCGCCAGACCCGGCCTGACGCCTCCAGCGAAGCCAGCACCGCGCGCAGTTCCCTTCGACTGACGCCAAGGTCTTCGGCCAGCTTTCTTTCCGGCGGCAGCGCGTCGCCGTCCTTGAGTTGATGGCCGGCGATATAGCCGAGTAACCCTTCCAGTGCCGTGTTTTCCATTGTTTTCAACCGAACCAATGATCATTGGTATCAACGGTAGCAGATTTGGCGCGCCATGACCCGCAGTTTCCAGAAATTATTTTGACCCGGTTTGTTACAACGAGGTTTCGGGTTAGCATCAGGTAAAACTGATTGGCTTTGGCCGTATCTTTAACGTTTATCTAATTCGTACCTATGGTGATTGGTTCGGCTGCCAGTCGCCCGCGATCACAAAGGAGCAGCGCATGTCGTTCACAACCCGCCCGGAACTGATCGGCACATTCGGCATGGTGGCCTCCACGCACTGGCTCGCCAGCGCGTCGGCCATGGCCGTGCTCGAGAAAGGCGGTAACGCATTCGATGCAGCGGCGGCCGCCGGTTTTGTTTTGCAGATCGTCGAGCCGCATCTGAACGGTCCGGGCGGCGAACTCCCGGTGGTGTTCTACAGCGCGCGCGAAGATCGCGTGCGCGTGCTTTGCGGGCAGGGCGTGACGCCCGCGGCCATGACCATCGAGCGCATGCGGAAGTTAGGGCTGGAAGTGGTTCCGGGTACGGGATTGTTGCCTGCCGTGGTGCCCGGTGCATTCGGCGCCTGGATGGCCATGCTGCGCGATTACGGCCAGTTGCCGCTCGAGGACGTGTTGAGTTACGCGATCGGTTATGCGGAAAACGGCTATCCGGTGCTGCCGCGCATGACTTCGTCGATCCTCGCCATCAAGGATTTCTTCCGGACCGAGTGGCCGACTTCGGCCGAGCAATGGCTGCGCGACGGCGACGCACCGATGCCAAACCAGCTGTTCGCCAATCCGGCCATTGCCAACACGTACAAGCGCATTCTGCGAGAAGCGAACACCCGGCGTGACCGCGGCGAACAGTGCGAACGCGCCCGCGAGGTCTTTTATCGCGGCTTCGTGGCTGACGCCATTGACCAGTACTTTGGTTCGACCGCCGTTCTCGATACGTCGGGTCAGCGCAACCGCGGCCTGCTCGACGCCGGCGATCTCGCGCGCTGGGAACCGTCCTATGAGGACCCCGTTTCATACGACTATGGGGATCTGCGCGTCCACAAGACCGGTCCGTGGGGCCAGGGGCCGATGTTCCTGCAGCAGCTCGCGCTGCTCAAGGGCTTCGATCTCGCGGCCATGGACCCGATGGGCCCGGATTTCGTCCATACGATCATCGAATGCTCGAAGCTCGCGTTCGCCGATCGCGATGTGTTCTACGGCGACCCTGCGTTCGCGCACGTGCCGATGGATGTGCTGCTGAGCGACGCCTACAACAACGAGCGTCGTCGGCTGATCGACCCGCGCCGGGCGTCACTCGAATTCCGTCCCGGCACGCTGGGCGACAGCGAGCAGCGTGCTGCGCGCATCATGGCATTGGCCGGCAAGGAACAGTCCGGCGGTTTCGGCCAGGGCGAACCGACGTTCGCTCCGTTACCTGAACTGCGAGGCGATACGGTTCATCTCGATGTCGTCGACCGTTGGGGCAACATGGTGTCGGCCACGCCTTCGGGTGGCTGGCTGCAAGCGTCGCCGGCGGTGCCCGGTCTCGGCTTCAATGTCACCACGCGCGCGCAGATGTTCTGGATGGAAGAGGGTCTGCCTTCGTCGCTCGGGCCGGGGCGCCGTCCGCGCACGACGCTATCGCCGACGCTGGTTACTCGCGCAGGCAAGCCCTACGCGGCGTTCGGCACGCCCGGTGGCGACCAGCAGGATCAATGGTCGCTCCAGCTATTCCTCAAACACGTGCACGCCGGCATGAACTTTCAGGCCGCCGCGGATTCGCCCTCGTTCCAGACGGCGCACTTTCCGGGTTCGTTCTATCCGCGCGCGATGCATCTCGGCAAGATGTCCGCCGAGTCCCGTTTTCCGGAAAGCACCCTCGCCGAGTTGCGCGCGCGTGGGCACGACCTGACCGTGGCCGAACCGTGGGCGCTGGGGCGGGTCTGCGCGGTCGGGATCAGAAACGGTCTGATGCGTGGCGCCGCGACGCCTCGCCAGATGCAGGCCTATGCGGTCGGGCGATAACGTCGGCATTGCGGACCTCGTGTCCATTCCTCCTGGGAGAAAGTTACCGTGTCTGCCATAGCCGCTCGTCTTGAACGACTTCCGTTGTCGGGCTTTCATCGGAAACTCCTGCTCATCGGTGGCTTGGGGTATCTGTTCGATGGACTCGATTCATCGTCGCTCGCGTTCCTGCTGCCGGTCGTGAGCAAGCTATGGCACCTGACGAGCGCCGAGACCGGGCTCGTCGCGAGCAGCACCTATATCGGTTACTTCTTCGGGGCCTTTCTGTCAGGCGTATTCGCCGATTTGATCGGCCGTCGCCGAATCATGATGACGGCGCTGGCAATCTACTGTGTCGCGTCGCTCGCGAGTGCCGGTGCTACGGACTGGCACACGTTCTTCGCGTTGCGTATCGTCGCGGGATTTGGGTCCGGCGCGGAGACGGTGGTGATCGCGCCATTCCTTGCGGAATTCGTGCCGCGTCGTTACAGGGGCATGTTTTGCGGCGCGCTGGTCGGCTTCATGTCGTTCGGTTATCTGAGTTCATCCATCCTCGGCTTCGTCGTGGTGCGAAATTTTGTCGATGGCTGGCGCTACCTGGCCGTGGTGACTTCGTTGCCCGTCGTGATGCTGCTCTGGTGGCGCAGGACGCTGCCTGAGTCGCCGCGATGGCTCGAGAGCCAGGGGCGAACGGATGAAGCGAACAGCATCGTGAGCACGATCGAGTCATGGTTTGCCGGTAAAGGCATTCATCTTCCGCCTGCCGCCGCCGCCGGCATGATTCCCGCATCGGCGCGTGCGAGCGGTAGCGCGTTGCAGAACGTGCTGACGTTGTGGTCGCCGCGACTCGCGCGCACCACGGCGGTAAGCTGGCTGATGTGGTTCTCGGTTGCATTCGCGTACTACTCGTTCTTCTCCTGGATTCCGAGCTTGCTCCTCAAGGAGGGGCTCACCATGACGAAGAGCTTCGGCTATTCCATCGCGATCTATGGGGCGCAGATTCCGGGATATTTTTCGGCCGCATGGCTCAATGAACGGATCGGCCGGAAGGCCGTGGTCGCATCGTACATGTTGTTGGGAGGTATCGCGGCGATCGCGCTTGCGTTCTCTCACACCGGAATCGGGATCATGGTCGCGGGCATATGCCTGTCGTTCTTCATGAACGGTGCATTCGCAGGCGTGTATGCGTACACCCCCGAAGTATTCCCGACAGCGGTGCGCACCACCGGCACCGGATCGTCCTCATCGTTCGGCCGCATCGGCTCGGTGAGCGCACCCATTCTGGTCGGCCTCGTCTATCCCGTGCTCGGATTCCTCGGCGTGTTCGCCATGACCACGACGGTTCTGCTCATCGGGGCGTGTGTGGTTTTCTTCCTGGGTATCGAGACTCGCAACCGCTCGCTCGAAGACATCGAGGCCGAGGAACTCGGGCGCACGCAGGATGTTCGAGGCCCGCTCAATTCCACTGAACTACACGGCTGAATGCCGTGATTTGCCAACTTCCCGTACAGACTATGCAAGGCAACCGGATCGAAACTGCGCCGCCAGTTCCACAAGCGCTGGACATTTCGAACCTTGAGCATCTCGCGAAGGCCATGCGGCTCAAGGGTCAGCCGATGGCGATTTTCCGCGCCGTTCACGAGGTGGCGGCAAGCGCAATCGGCTTCAGCCTGTTCACGATCATGTCCTACGATGCGCGAAACCAGGAGGTGGAACGCGTCTACACGAACATGCCCGACGTCTATCCGATTGGTGGACGCAAGAAAAAACAGGGCACTGCGTGGGCCAGACAGATACTGCACGATCTCAAGCCATTTCGTGCGGAGACGCCGCAAGGCATTCGTGAAGCGTTCGACGATCACACCGTGATGACCAATATGGGCCTCGGATCGATCCTGAACATCCCGATCGCGTACGACGGCGTGTGCATCGGCACCATGAACCTGACGCATCAGGAGAGCTGGTACACGACGAGTCACGAAGAGTTGGGATTACTGATCGGTTCCTTCCTGGCGCCCGCTCTCATTTCGCGCAATACGATATCCGCCAGCAGCTTGACTCCTCTCTGACATGACCACTACCCATCGTGTTGCAACCGCGTCACCGGTGAGCCAGGCCTCCATATCGCAAGGCCGCTGGCTGCTTGTTTTCATTCTCGGCTATCTTGCGCTCATGGCCGATGGCGCCGACGTCATGATGTACGGCCTCACGCTGACGCGAATCAAGGACGACTTCGGGCTGAGCAATGTCCAGGCTGGAGCATTGGGCAGCCTGACGTTGTTGGGCATGGCCGTCGGCGGGATTCTCGGCGGCTGGGCGAGTGACCGCATAGGGCGGGTGAGGGTGGTGGTCTGGGCGCTGGCGCTCTTTTCGCTCGGTGCGGGGCTGCTCGGGCTCACGCACAGCTTTGTGGAATTCGCGATCGTCCGCTTCATCAGTTCGTTGGGCATCGGCTCTATGGTGCTGGTCACGACGCTGGTTGCCGAATACGTGCCCACGGAACGGCGCTCGCTGATTCTCGGCGCATTGCAGACCGGCATTTCGGCCGGCTACATCGTCGTGATTGCGCTGAGCAGCTGGATATTGCCGCACTACGGCTGGCGCACGCTCTACTACGTGTCGGCGCTGCCCGTAGTGTTTGCCTTGGCGATCAAGTTCGCGGTCCCCGAGCCGGCTAGCTGGCAGGCGAGCCACGCCGTCGAGCGCACGAGCCAACGTCGATGGCGCGACAGCCGTTACCACGTGATTTTCAGCAATCGGCAGACACGAACCCTGTTTATCCTGTGGACCCTGACCTCGGTATTCATTCTTTCCGGGTTCTATGGCCTGAATAACTGGCTACCGACGTACCTCGAAAAAGAGCTGCATATCAAGTTCAGCGCGCTGACCGGGTACATGATCGGCACTTACGTCGTCGCCTTCGTCGGCAAGATTTTCGCCGGCTGGCTGGGCGACCGCTGGAGCCGGCGTGGTGTGTATATTTTCGGCTGCGTGGGCGCCGCGCTTTTTCTGCCGGTGATCGTCTTCTGGCATACGCGAGAGAACATTGCCGTTCTCATGCTTTTCTTCGGTTTTCTATACGGCGTACCGCTGGGCACGATCGGCACTTTCATGTCCGAGAGTTTCGCCACTTCGATCCGCGGCACTGCTGTGGGCGGCTCCTACAACCTGGGCCGTTTCTGCTCGGGCGCGGCGCCTATCGTCATCGGCTTCCTGGCCACACAGTTCTCCATCGGTCTGGGCTTCCTTGTGGTCGGCGCGGTGTTCTTCCTGAGCGGCGTGACCGCGGTGTTCATCCCGGACCGCCTGTACGACACGGACCGCCCGTCCACGCCGTGAGTCGAAGCAGGTGTGCGCAACGCGCTTTCTATTTCTCTTGATGAAACCGCGGCAACACCTCATCGGCGAGTTCATTGATGACCTCGGCGACGGGACGCTCCGACGACAGATTGAACGTCACGTGATGTGTCCCGTCCGCGCGTAGCGCTTTGAGTATGTCGATCAACCCATGCCGGCCGGTCCGGTAGCCGAGCGACACGGCCTGAGCCGGCTCATGCGGATCGCTGCTGAGTTCGAGCCGCATCGCGACACCGAACGCGCGAAAGGCCTCGGGCGCCACGCGTTCGACGGCGGCGCGCCACATGCTGTAACGGGCGCGCTGCGCGTCGGGTTCGCGATGATAGGTCATCCACCCCAGCGAATGGCGCGCGATCCAGTCGACGCTCTGACCGCCCGAACCGACGGCAAGCAGCGGCACTGCGTGCGAATTCTCGGGCAGCAGCTGAAAGGTCGGCGCGCCCTCAGGCGTGCGATCGGGAATCACGCGCGACGGTTCGCCGAGCGCGGCGGCAACCGTCTCCCAGTGACTGCGATACAGTTCGCGCCGCTCGTCGGAATCGCGCCCGAATGCGGCATATTCCGGTGGGCGGTCGCCTGAACCCAGACCCAGAATGAAGCGTCCATGGCTGAGCGTATCGACGGACAGCGCCGCTTTGGCGATATGCAGCGGATGACGCAGCGTGAGCACGATGGCCCCGCTCACGAGCGCGATATGCCGTGTGTTCGCGGCGAGCGCGCCGAGCAACACCCACGGGTCGAGGTGGCCGACGGGGTCCGGGTAGTCCGCGCTGTTCAATGGGACGTCGCGTATCCAGAGTGCGCGAAAGCCGCGTTCGTCGGCAAGCCGTGCGAGCGCCAGTTGCTCGTCGAAATCGGCCACGATCGTGCCGGCGCGCAGCATCGGCAGGGTGAGTCCGAGACTGAGCGCACCGTGTGAAAACACGCGATTTGCGGTGGTTTGCGCCTGATCTTTCAGCTCGTCTGCCGCGTTCAAATTCGACTCGTTCATGCGTGACCTGTGCGTTGCGTCGATACGCTCGATGCTAGCACCGCCTCAGAACAACTGCTTCTGGCCTGACATCAAGGTCGTGAAGTCGTCGCGCAGCAGCGGCAGAATAGCGTCGGCGACGGGCTGCAATTGCCGCGTCAGATAGTGCTCGTAATCGATTGCCGAGCGCAGCGTTTCCAGCGGCTCGGGTCCGGCAACCGTCATCACATAGCTGATCCAGCCGCCGTTCTGGTATTGCAACGGGCGCCCTTGCCGCCGATTGAATTCGTCCGCCACACGCGCCGCGCGCACATGCGGCGGCACGTTGCGCTCGTATTCTTCGAGCGGCCGGCGCAGGCGCTTGCGATACACGAGCTGATCGTCGAGCTTGCCTTCGAGCGTGTCGCGCACATAATCGCGCACGTAGTCCTGATACGGTTGCTGCGTGAAGATGCGCCGGTACAGTTCCTGCTGAAACTGCTGCGCAAGCGGCGTCCAGTCCGTGCGTACCGTTTCGAGTCCTTTGTAGACGATGTCCTCGCTGCCGTCCGGCAAAACGGTGAGACCCGCGTAGCGTTTCTTGCTGCCTTCCTCGGCGCCGCGAATCGTCGGCATGAAGAAGCGCCGATAGTGGCGCTCGAATTGCAGTTCGAGCGCGCTTTCGAGCCCGAACCGCTCCCGCAGATTCTGCCGCCACCACGCGTTGATATGGTCGACTAGCGCGCGGCCGATACGGCTCGCATCTTCCTCGCTGTGCGCATGCTTCAGCCACACGAAGGTCGAATCCGTGTCGCCGTAAATGACCTCGTAGCCTTCGCCCTGAATCAGTTCGCGCGTGGCATGCATGATTTCGTGGCCGCGCATGGTAATCGACGACGCGAGGCGTGGATCGAAAAAGCGGCAACCGGTCGATCCCAATACGCCGTAAAAGGCGTTCATGATGATCTTCAATGCCTGCGAAAGCGGCTTGTTGTTCTCGCGTTTGGCCGTTTCGCGGCCTTGCCAGACTTGCCCGACGATCGACGGCAAACAATGGCGCGTGCGTGAGAAGCGCGCACCGAGAAAGCCCGGCACCGACTGATCGTCGGCGGGATTCAGCATGCCTTCGACGAGGCCGACCGGATCGATGAGAAAGGTGCGAATGATGGACGGATACAGGCTCTTATAGTCAAGCACGAGCACCGAATCGTAGAGACCGGGGCGCGAGTCCATGACGAAGCCACCAGGACTCGCGGCACCGGCCACATCGCCGAGGTTGGGCGCGACATAGCCTTGCCGATGCATGCGCGGCATGTACAGATGCGTGAACGCCGCCACCGATCCGCCGCTGCGATCCGCTGGCAAACCGGTGACGCTCGCACGTTCCAGCAGGAACGGCAGCAACTCCGTTTTGGCGAAGATGCGCGTGACCAGCTCGCAGTCCTTGAGGTTGTAGCGCGCGAGCGCGGGCTTGTCCTCGTCGAAGCGGCGCTGGATTTCGTCCATGCGCTGATACGGATTGTCGATCGCCTTGCCTTCGCCTAGCACCGTGCGCGAGACATGTTCGAGACTGAACGAAGGGAAACTCCACGTTGCGGAGCGCAGCGCTTCGATGCCGTCGATGATCAACCGTCCGGCGGCGCCGGCGAAGAAGTGGTTCTGCTTGAGTCCGTGCTCGCGCCATTCCATCACCGCACCGCCACGGCCGAGCCGCAGCGGTACGCGATATTGTTCGGCATGCTGCTGCAGCACACGCAGATCGAACTGCACCAGATTCCAGCCGATGATCGCATCGGGGTCATGCCGCTCCAGCCACACGTTCAGTTTTTCCAGCAACTGTGCGCGGGTTTCACAGTATTCGAGGTCGAAGTCGAGCGAGCTCGCGTCGCCGTTGGGCGGTCCGAGCATATACACCTGGCGCTGCCCGCAACCTTCCAGCGCGATGGAATACAACTCGGCGTGAGCGCTGGTTTCGATATCGAGCGACACCAGCTTCAAGGGCGGACGATAGCCAGTGACCGGCTTGAGTTCGCTGTTCAGGAGCGGGCCGCGGTGTCCAGTGCTCTGTGTGTCGCTGTCGCCGCTGAACCACACCGGCGCCGTGATGAAGCGCTCCATCATGTAGCGCTCGGGCGGAAAGATATCGGCTTCGTAGACGTCGACGCCGCCTTGTTTCAGGCGTTTCTCGAAGCCCGTCAATTGCCGGTGCTGCGGGCAGTAAAGTCCCATGACCGGTCGATGCTGAAAGTCGCACAGATCGAGCGTTCGTAGATCGAGCGGCGCTTCGCGGCGCAGGATCGTCTCGGCGCGCTCGCGATGTTCGGCGGGAATGAACGCCACCGAAGGTTGAGGGCGCAGGCGGACGTGCCGGGGCCCGCTGTCCGTTGCCAGCCAGAAATCGACCTCCGTGCCGGCGGGCGTGTCCCGCCAATGTCGGGTCAAAATGAAACCCTGTTCAAGCTCAGTCAAACTGCCACCTCTAAAACCGGCGTGATCGCCTTGCGCGATTTTACCGCCATGCGCCGCGGGCCGTGACGCCATCCCCGAGCGTTGCCGTGCAGGCTCGATGCGGTGCCCGCGTGCGGCCTTCCTGCATGCTGGATGCAGCCGTGCCGCGCAGTCTGTATGATCGTGGTGCAGCGATTCCTTTCGGCGCACGCCATGCGCCGGTCAAGTCTACTAAGAGTGGAGTGAACGATATGACATTGGGCAAACTTGTTGTTGTCGTCGCAGTAGCTGCAACCAGCCTCGGTGCACAGGCGCAAGTCGCCGGCACGCAACCGCTGAGCGTCACGGTCGAGCAGTCGAATGCACTGCTGAGCGGCTGGAGTGTGAAGAAGAGCATTCTCGGCAAATCGGTATACAACGACCAGAACGCGAAAATCGGCACGGTCCGCGATCTGGTGATCGCACCGGACGGCTCGCTGTCCGCAGCCATCGTCTCAGCTGGCGGTTTCCTGGGCGTAGCGTCGCACGACGTGGCGGTGCCCATCGCGGCGCTGGACATCCGCGAGGGGAATTTCTATCTGGCCGGCGCCACCAAGGACGCACTGAAGGCGACGCCCGAGTTCCAGTACAACAAGGTCCAGGCGCCACCGAAGCCTAAAAAGCTGACGGGGCAGTAAATCCTGGAAGCCGGCGCGGTCGCCGGCTGAGCCGCAGGAAGCGGCTCTGGATCGACGCAATCATGGAAAAGCGGCGCTCGCCGCGCGAATCGGTTGGTGGGAGAAACCGTTTCGCGTGTGCGGCGCCGCTTTCGTATTTTCAGCGGACCATGCCGCTGAGTTGAGTTCGATTCTAAGCCGTGAATCAGGCCTTTATTCAGGCTTCCAATGCAAGCGTGGCGAATGTGCCCAGCCAGTGCTCACCCATATAGTCACCGGCCACGTGGGGCAGCGCGGTTTGCAGATGCCGCTCGGCTGCATCGAACAATACCGTCCGGCGGATATCGCCTGCGGGCAGTGCGCGCGCCAGCGAACGCTGGCACCATGCGCGGCTGAGATTGAGGCCGTCGAGGTGAGCGATCTTGCCGTCGGTACGATCCGTCACGGTAACGGGTTCGAACAGCGTGGCGGGCTTTTTCACGCCGAGATCCGGCAGAAAGCGGCCGAACCAGTCGACGAATTGCGCGGGCGGCAAGATGCGGCGCATCAACTCGGCTTCCATGAGTGAAGGCGAGAGGAATTCGTCACCGGCAGGTTCCCATGCCTGACACGCGACGTCGTTCACAAACCAGCGTTCCGCGGTATTCACGACCAGCGCTTCCAGCGAATCACGCGACGTTTGCCGTGCAAAATCCAGCGTCAGCGCCAACGCGAAGGCCATGTTGAAGTGCGTGCCCACGCGCAGCGGGTAGGTCGCTTTCGGCAGGAATTCCTCGAAACGTTCGACAAACGCCTTGGTGAGCGGCGCAAAGGTCTTCGACCAGCGCGCGGCTTCCGAGAGCTTCAGCGAATTGAGTTGCGCGCTGAGCGCGAGCAGCCAGGCCCAGCCATACGGACGCTCGAAACCGCGGTTGTGCGGCAGATCGAGATACGCAAGTTCTCCGGCCACGTTTGCCGCAGTGAAATGCTCGTCGACCACCGCGACGATGCGGGCCGCTTCAGGCAAATCGGGAAAGCGCTCGAGTAGATGCAGAATCAACCAGTAGCCGTGCACGCACGAATGCCAGTCGTAGCTGCCGTAAAAAATCGGATGCAGCGCACGCGGACCCTGCACGTCTTGCGGTCCGGCGAGCGAATGCGTCAGCTTGTTCGGGTATTCGCGCGTGAGATGGGCGAGCGCGAGGTTGGCGAATTTTGATGCGAATTGGCGAGTGAGTTGAATGGTCATCGGCGCCTCCTCAAAAGCGGAATACACATAGATGTAACAGTATGCTGTTGAGGATCAACAATAGTAAAGCGGTTGGCTTTTGTGACTTGATTATGCCGTTCGGATCTTTCAGCTTCAGCAGCGCAAACGGCACGATAGCAGAGCGCGTGATTCCGGCGAGATCGGAGGGTAAATACTTGAAAACAGCGGTTTTCTGGTAATCTGACGGCCGGCTTTCTACCCAATAATACCCGCCGCATATTCTGAGCGGGCCTTGATGCGCGTTCGAGGTTATAAACGAGGTTTCCATGCGAGTCAGCTCTACTTCAGCGACCACCGATACCCCCGTTCCTTACCCGTGGGACCCGAAAAAGGACAGCGCTGATAGCACGCCCGACGTCGAAAGCCTGAAGAAGCAGATGGAAGCGCTCAGCAAACAACTGCAAGAGGCGTGGAAAACGGCGGGGCAGTCGCCGGAGAATCATGCGCGCGTCATGATGCTCACCAGCCAGATTACTGCCTTGCAGCGGGACATCACGCAGATCACGAATACGGGCGCTTCCTCGGCGTCGGCGGCTACGGCCCATGCGGAGATGCTTCGAACGGTTGCCGCAGCTGAAGCCACCTCCAAACAGTCGGGTGCTGTGGAATCCGGTGCTGCGGCCGGAGACGCGACTCAAGCGGCGAATAGTCAGGCGGTGCTCAAGGCGTCCGCATCCGACTCGTCGGCGCAAAACGGTTCTGCACCGTTCCGCTTCGACCACACGGGGACTAACATCGACACGGTTGCGTAGCAGCCGTTTACTTGGGGCGGCGGACCGCCCCCACCATGCGACGAGGCCTAAAACAACTCCAGAATCCGGTGATACATCATCCCGAGTTCTAGCGCCGGCCCCCGCAACGCCGGCCCGCCCGGAAAGCGCGCGTGCCGCAACTGCGCGAACAGATCGAAGGCTGCCGTCTCACCCGCCATCGCTTTGGCAACCACGCGCCCGGCAATACCGGTCAACGCGACGCCATGCCCCGAGAACCCTTGCACATAGAAGTAATTCGGATCGATCGACCCGAAATCGGGCGCGCGATTACGCGTCACGTCGACAAAGCCACCCCATGCATAGTCGATTCTCACATCGCCGAGTTGCGGGAACACGCCGATCATGCGCTGCCGAATCTCTTCGCCAAGCTGCACGGGTGAAGCGCCGGTCGAACTCGCCCGCCCGCCGAACAGCACGCGATGGTCGGCCGACAAACGGAAATAGTCGAGGAAGAAGTTGTTGTCGCAAATCGCCTCGCGCCCTTTGATCAGCGCATCCGCGCGCTCTTTGCCGAGCGGTTCGGTTGCAACGATATACGACGCGATCGGCGCGATGCGCGCGGCCACCGGCGCGGGCAGCACGTCACCGATCGTGGCGTTGCCGCACGCCGCGACAAAACGGCAGCGCACTTCACCGCGAGCAGTCCGTACGACAGGCCGAGTACCGCGCACGACCTCGATCACCGGCGAATGCGCGAACAGTTGCGCGCCCTCGCGGCGTGCCGCCTCCGCGAGACCGAGGCAGTATTTGAGCGGATGCAGATGGCCGGAAAACGGATCGTAGACCCCGGCCAGGTAGCGCTTCGAAGCGACGCGTGAACGGACCTCATCGGTATCGAGCCACGAGAGTTTCGTATAGCCCCAGCGTTGCGAAGCCGCTTCCATCCACGAACGCAAATCGGGCACGCGTTTCGGTTTGGTGGCAACCGTCAGATAGCCGGACGTGAAATCGCAGTCGATGCTGTAGCGTTCGATGCGCTCGCGCACCAGCGCCACGCCTTCCACCGACATCGCCCACGCGGCGCGCGCGCCGTCGAGACCGAGCTGGCGCTCCATGATCTCGTCTTTCGCGAAACCCACCAGCGTCTGCCCGCCGTTGCGGCCCGACGCGCCCCAGCCGGGACGATGCGCATCGAGCACGACCACCGACAAACCGCGCGCCCGGCACTCCAGCGCCACCGACAAACCGGAGAAGCCCGCGCCGATCACGCACACGTCGGCTTCCAGCGAGCCGTCGAGCGTGGGGTCGTCGGCGAGCGGACGGGCGGCGCTCGCTTCGTAGTAGGAGTTGGCGATCAGCGCATCGGCACGGCGGTCGAGCGTGTTAAGCGCGTTAAGTGTGTTGAGGCCGGGAGTCGGAGCGTTCATCAAAGCAGGTCCTTCATTCGATACCAGGCCATCGCGAGTACGAGGGCAGGGGTGCGCAGTGTAGCGCCGCCGGGGAAGTCGCGGTGACGAATCTTGCCGAACAGATCGAAGCGCGACGCCTGGCCGTCGATCGCCTCGGCGATCAGCTTACCCGCGAGACCGGTGGTATTCACGCCGTGCCCCGAGAAGCCTTGCGCGAAATACACGGTCGGCGAGAGCCGGCCGAAATGCGGCGCGCGGTTCATGGTGATATCGACGAAACCGCCCCACGCATAGTCGATTTTGACATCGTCGAGTTGCGGGAACGTTTTCAGCATGTCGCGGCGCATCGCTTCGCCGAGATTGCGCGGCGCGAGTTTCGAATAACTCACCTTGCCGCCCCACAGCAAGCGGTTATCGGCCGCGGGGCGGAAGTAGTCGAGCACGAAGCGGCTGTCGCACACGGCGGCTTTGGCGGGCATCAGCGCTTCGGCGCGATCGGGATCGAGCGGTTCGGTGGCGATCACGTAGGTGCCGACCGGCATGATCTTGTTCGCCACGTCCGGTGCGAGCTGTCCGAGGTACGTGTTGCAGGCGAGCACGACGAAGCGCGCCCGCACCTGGCCGCGCGCGGTTTCGGCGACATGCCGGCCGTTTTCTTCACGCAAGGACGTGACGCAACTGTCTTCGAAAATCCGCACGCCGGCCTCGCGCGCCGCGCGCGCCAGACCCAGCGTGTAATTCAACGGATGCAGATGGCCACTGTCCGCGTCGAACAGGCCGCCCAGATAGCGCTGTGACTGCACATAGTTGCCCACGCTGTCGGCGTCGACGTAACTGAAGCGGTCGTAGCCAAAGCGCTGTTGCGCTTCGTCACGCCATTTTTGCAGCGCGTCGGTATCGCGCGGTTTATTCGCCGCGGTCAGATAGCCGATAGTCAGATCGCAGTCGATCTGATGCCTGGCGACGCGTTCCTTGACGATGTCGAGGGTTTCGATCCCCATGTCCCAAACACGCTTCACGTCGTCCGCGGGCATGTACTTCGCGAACGTGTCGATGTCGCACGCAAAGCCGCCGATCAACTGGCCGCCGTTGCGGCCGCTCGCCGCCCATCCGACTTTCGATGCTTCGAGCATCGCGACCGAATGGCCGCGTTCGGCAAGATTGAGCGCCGCGGAAATGCCGGTCAGTCCAGCGCCGATCACGCAAACGTCGACGGTAATCGTTTCGTCGAGCGCGGGATGGCGGGTGGTGTCGTTGGCGGTCGCGGCGTAGTACGAGGCGACGTGAGGCTGGTTCGAGAATCGGAGCATAGGCAGAGCATGCGGAAAGAGCCTGTGCGCGTGGCCTTTTTCGACAGCAAGGCCACGCGCCGGCAAGTCGGATTAGAACGAGTAGATGAACTGGGTCGCGAGCAGGTCGTTGGACTTGCCATACGAACCGTCGTTCTTCAGGAACACCTGCTTGTTGGCCCAGTCGTGGCGGTATTCCACCTTGACCGTGATCTGCTGGGTCGGATAGAACAGCAGGTCGAGCGAAACGTCCTGGCGGGTCGCGCCCTTGCATTCGAAACCGAGGCCACCGTTCGCCTGCGAATTGGCGAGACAGTCCGCGCCGATACCGAAGCCGTTCGCCGTGTCCATGCCGTTGCCGTTCAGCGCGATGCCACCGCCGCCGCCGCCGTTCTTGCTGTCGACCAGCAGGTCATAACGCACGGTCGCGCCCATACGGCCCACCACCGGCAGATTGAACTTGCGGTGCGCGAGCAGCGACAGGCCATACCACTGTGCCTGGCCGCCGTTGTACGCGGCGTTCTGCTGTTGACCGTAGTCGAGTTCGGCGTTGTACTGCACGTCGGCGAGCGTGTAGGTCAGGTCGGCTTCGGTGAAGAAGAACGTGCCGCCCGAGCTCGGCGACTGGCCGCCTACGCCGTAGCTGACCGCGCCGTTCGCGTCGATCGAGCTAGGCAAGGTCTGACGGCCGATGTTGAACGAGCCGCCGATATCCAGTGCGCTCGACCACGTGTAGTCGGTACGTGCGGTGAAGGTCGGGATCTTGTTGCTGGTCGTGATCGGATCGCCCAGTGCGTTGGTGCCCGTCTGCGTGACTGCGCCGAACGTGCGGTACTGTTCGTTGCCGAGGAAGAACTTCCACGCCCAGTTGCCGGCGGTGTAGTTCGCGCCGATCCCGACATAGCTGCCCGGATCCGAGAAGTCGTACAGCAGGTTGTGCGTGAGCGTGAGCATCTGATTTGACTGCTGCACTTCATAGCCGCCGAAACTCGGGATCAGACCGGCCACGAGTGTCGTGGTCGCCGTCAACGGCACATTGACCACGGCCGTATTCAGAATGTTGTTGCCGATATCGCCGTGCGAGTTCTGCAGCAGCGTAATGCCGTTGCCGCGGTTCGGCATCAAGGTGATCTCGGCCGACGGTGCCATCGGGCCGACGCCGAAGGTCTTCTTGATGTCGAGGTACAGATCGCCGAACGTGCTGTTGAAGTAGTTGTAGCTGCTTTCGTGGTTCGCGAACAGGAACGACGAGCTGCTCTGCGCACGGTTATAGAGGTAGGTCGGATCGATATAGCCCGTCACCGACAAACCGGCGATCGGTCCGGTCTGCGCTGCGTCTTCGAGCGAATCGACCTTCAACTGCTGATTGGCGATCTGTTGCTTCATCGCCGTCACGTCGTCGTTGGTCAGCGTCGCCTGAGCCTTGCCGTAATCAGGCGACGAGACATCCACCGGCGCGGCCACCACCGCCGGGGCGGGGGCCGCAGTCGCCGCCGTCGCCGCGGTGGCTGCCTTCGGCTTGGTGGCGACTTCGGCGCGCAACTGTTTCACCTCCTTTTGCAGTGCATTCAGTTGCGCCTGGAGCGCCTTGATCTGGTCGCTGGTGGCGTCCGCCATGGCTATGCCAGGCAGACTCCCCGCCACCAACAGACAGATAAGCTTCTTTCTCATTCAAATTCTCCTTATTGGTCGTATTGCGAAAGGACTTCTTATGCGCGTGCCGTATCGAGCGACTTTCGTACGGCGGCTTGTTGTGGTGCCGCGGGCAAGGGGTCGGCGGCTTCGGCGAGTGCGAAAGCCATTTGCATGTCGCGGTTGCGCTTGCGTTCGCGCAACTGCATCCAGCGGTTCACGGCAATCACGCCGATCGTCACCGTGGTGATGAAGATCGTGGCGAGCGCATTCATTTCCGGATTCAGGCCGAGACGCACACGCGAGAACACCACGAGCGGCAGCGTGGTCGAGCCGGGACCGGAGAGGAACGCGGAGAGCACGAGGTCGTCGAAAGACAGCGTGAACGACAGCAGCCACCCCGACATCAGCGCCTGCGAGATCAGCGGCAGGGTGATCAGGAAGAACACTTTGAAGGGCGTGGCGCCGAGATCGAGCGCGGCTTCTTCGAGCGACTTGTTGAGCTCCTTCACACGCGATTGCACGATGATCGCCACATACGACACGCACAGCATCACGTGGCCGATCCAGATCGTGAAGAGCCCGCGCCCCTTCGGCCAGCCGAGCATCTGTTCGAGCGCGACGAACAGCAGCAGCAGCGAGATGCCTTGAATCACTTCAGGAATCACGAGCGGCGCGTTGATCATGCCGGCGAACAGCGTGAAGCCGCGAAAGCGTCCGAAGCGCGCCAGCACGAAACCGGCCCACGTACCGATCACAACCGAGGCGCACGCGGTCAACAGACCGATCTTCAACGAGAGCCATGCGGCGTTCAGCAATTCGCCGTCTTGCAACAGCGCGCCATACCATTTGAGCGAGAAGCCGGACCACACCGTGACGAGCTTCGACTCGTTGAACGAATACACCACCAGGCTGATGATCGGAATGTAGAGAAACAGAAATCCGAACGTCAGCACGCTATTGGAAAGCGTCTTATTAGGCTTGATCATTTCGCGCCCTCCAGTTCCTTGACCTGGTAGTACTGGAACACGGCCATCGGCACGAGCAGCAGTAGCACCATCGCGACGGTGACGGCGGATGCCATCGGCCAGTCCATATCGTTGAAGAATTCATCCCACATCACGCGGCCGATCATCAGCGTGTCGGCGCCGCCGAGCAGTTCCGGAATCACGTATTCGCCGACCGCCGGAATGAACACCAGCAGACTGCCGGCGATAATGCCGTTCTTGGAGAGCGGCAACGTGATGCGCGTGAACGCGGTCCACGGTTTGCAACCGAGGTCGTAAGCGGCTTCGAGCAGCGTCAGGTCCATCTTCACGAGGTGCGCATACAGCGGCATCACCATGAAGGGCAGGTACGAATAGACCATGCCGATATAGACGCCAATATCCGTGTGGTAGAGGCGCAACGGCGAATGAATCATGCCGATCGCCATCAGCGTGTGATTGAGCAGGCCGTCGTCCTTCAGGATGCCGATCCACGCGTAGACGCGAATCAGGAAGGACGTCCAGAACGGCAGCATCACACCCATCATCAACAGGTTGCGTTTGGTCGGCTCCGAGCGCGCGATGTAGTACGCAATCGGATAGCCGATCAGCAGACAGAAGAAGGTCGAGACCGCGGCCATCTTTAGCGAGCTGAGATACGTGGCGACGTACAGGTCGTCCTGCAGCAGGAACGCGTAGTGGCTGAGCTGCATGGCGAAATGCACCATGCCGTCCTTGATCGTCACGAGATCCGTGTACGGCGGAATGCCAAGACGCAGATCGGCGAAACTGATCTTCAGCACCAGCACGAACGGCAACGCGAAGAACACGGTGAGCCAGAGGAACGGCACGCCGATCACGGTCGTGCGGCCCGACGGCACCAGCATCGACAGGCGTTTTTTCAGCGAGCCGAACAGGCGGCTGCCGGACGGCGCGCCGAGCGCCGCGGGAGAGGAGGTAGTGGGATTGCTCATTGCGTCAGCACCACGCCGCTAGCCGGCGACCAGTAGACGAACACGTCGTCGTTATAGGAGGGCGCACCTTCGGCCATCAGGTGCGAGCTGGAGAGATTCGACACGACGGTCTTGCCGCTTGGCAGGCGCACGTGATACAGCGAATAGCTGCCCATGTACGCGACATCGGAAACCACGCCGCGCGCCCAGTTGTGCGGCGTCGACGGTTTGTCGAGCGATACCTTGATGCGCTCCGGACGCACCGAGATGCCCACCGGCATACCGAGCGGCCCGGTAATGCCGTGGCTCACGTAGATCTGCGATTCGAGGTCTTCGCTTTCGACGAAAATGTGATCCGGTTCGTCCGCGACCACCGTGCCTTCGAACAGGTTGGTCGAGCCAATGAATTCGGCGGAGAAGCGGCTATTCGGAAACTCATAGACCTGGCTCGGCGAGCCGATCTGCACGATGCGGCCTTCGCTCATCACCGCGAGGCGCCCGGCCATCGTCATCGCTTCTTCCTGATCGTGCGTGACCATCACGCAGGTCACGTCGACCTTCTCGATGATGTTCACGAGTTCGAGCTGGGTCTTCTGGCGAATCTTTTTATCGAGTGCCGACATCGGCTCGTCGAGCAGTAAGAGCTTGGGGCGCTTGACGAGCGAACGCGCGAGCGCCACACGCTGCTGCTGGCCGCCTGACAGTTGGTGCGGCTTACGCTGCGCGTATTTGCTCATCTGCACGAGATTGAGCGCATCGGCGACGCGTTCCTTGATCTCGTTCTTCGGCGTGCCTTCCTGCTTCAGGCCGAAGGCGATGTTCGCTTCCACGCTCATGTGCGGGAAGAGCGCGTACGACTGGAACATCATGTTGACCGGCCGCTTGTACGGCGGCATCGCAGCGAGATCTTCGCCGTCGACGAAAATGCGCCCGGAGGTCACCGTCTCGAGCCCCGCGAGCATGCGCAGGAGCGTGGACTTGCCGCAGCCGGAACTGCCGAGCAGCGCGAACAACTCGTTCTTGGCGATGCTCAGGTTGACGTTGTCGACAGCGGTGCTGTCGCCGAATTTCTTCACGACATTTTCAATGCGAACGAATTCGTCCGATTTCGATTTTGTCGTCACTGCGGGGCGGGCCATCTGGGTGGCGCCGGCTGCGCTTTTTGAGGTCGTCGAGTTCATGATGTAACCGTTCCTTGCGGATCGCGGGCGCAAGTGTCTCCATACGAGGCGCGGGAAGCGTCTCGCAACGTGCGCTGCGATCGGAAAACATGGGACTGCGCGCGGATGGGACTTTAAAGAAAGCGCGCAGGCTGACTACCGTTACTGCTATTCATGCGCTCAGGGTTCGAGCGATCCCTGAGCGCGGGATCAATAATCGATTTGAATGACTGGATTAATGGCCGGTTTTAAGCTGCGCCCAAAGACGGTTTTCAAGGCGCAGAATGTCGGTCGGCATCGGCTTCATGAGCGTCATCTTGCTCAACACTTCATCGCCCGGATAAACGGTCTTGTCCTGTGCGACAGCCGGCGTCACGAACTGACGTGCGGCCTTGTTCGCGGTCGGGTAGAACACTTCGTTGGTGATCGCGGCGTTGACCTTCGGGTCCGAGATGTAGTTGATCCACTTCAACGCGGCTTCAGGATGCGGCGCGTCTTTCGGGATCACCATCACGTCGAACCACAGCAGGCCGCCTTCCTTCACATTCGAGAACTTGATCTGGTACGAGCGCTTGGCTTCTTCGGTGCGGCGGCTGGCAATGCCGACGTCGCCCGACCAGCCCAGCGCGACGCACACGTCGTTATTGGCGAGGTCGTTGATGTAGCCGGACGAATTGAATTGGGTGATATACGGGCGGATCTTTTTCAGCACTTCGAACGCGGCCTGATAGTCGGCGGGGTTCGTGCTGTTCGGATCCTTGTGCATGTATTGCAGCGTGGCGGCGAACACGTCGACGGCCTGATCGAGGATCGAAACGCCGCAGCCTTTCAGCTTGGAGAGATTGGCCGGATCGAAAACCAGTGCCCAGCTATCAACCGGTGCATTGGCGCCGAGCGCTTTCTGCACGGCCTGCACGTTGTAACCGATGCCGTCCGTACCGTATGCCCAAGGCACGCCGTACTGGTTGCCCGGGTCCGCGTCGGCAATCATCTTCATCAGCACGGGGTCGAGATTCGCGAGGTTCGGCAACTTCGATTTGTCGAGCTTCTGGTACACGCCGGCCTGAATCTGCTTGGCCATGTAGTTCGAGGTCGGCACCACGATGTCGTAGCCCGAGCTGCCGGCGAGCAGCTTGGCCTGCAAGGTGTCGTCGCTATCGTAGTTGTCGTATTTGACCTTGATGCCGTCCTGCTTTTCGAAGTTCGGAATCGTATCCTTCGCGATGTAGTCCGACCAGTTATACACATTCAGTTCCGTGTCGGCCGCAAGGGCCGGCGTAACCGACAGCGCCGCAAAACCCGTGAAGGCGAGAAGCGCGGCCCCCGCGACCGCATGACGAAGATGACTAACGCTCATGGTTTTTTCCCTTGATGTGAAGAACCGGCATGAGCGTGATTTGTGGGTGTGCTCATGCCGGAACGGACTGCCGTTACGAAATGCCGAGTTGTTGTGCTGTCGCATCGATGGCTTTTTTGGCCTTCGAGACGATTTCGTCGATTTCCAGCTTGTTGATCACGAGCGGCGGTGACAGCAGCATGCGGTCGCCAGTGGCGCGCATGATGAGGTTGCCGTTGAAGCAGAAGTCGCGGCAGATTGTGCCGACGTCGCCGCCATTGGCGAAGCGCTTGCGCGCCTTTGGATCCTCTGCGAGTTGCAGACCGGCCACCAGCCCCGCACCGGAGATTTCGCCGATGATTGGGTGATTGGCGAAGGTCTCGCGCAGTTGCTTCTGGAAGTACGGGCCGGTGTCGTTCTTGACGCGTTCGACGATCTTCTCGTCGCGCAGCAGCTTGAGGTTGGCGAGCGCGACGGCGGCCGCGACCGGGTGACCCGAATACGTGAGACCGTGATTGAAGTCGCCGTTTTCGATAATCGCCTTGGCGACGCGGTCATGCAGGCCGACCGCGCCCATCGGCACATAGCCGCTCGTCAGGCCCTTCGCCAGCGTGATCAGATCCGGCTCGAAACCGAAGTGCTGATGCGCGAACCATTCGCCGGTGCGGCCGAAACCGCCGATCACTTCGTCAGCGACCAGCAGAATGTCGTACTTGCGGCAGATGCGCTGGATTTCCGGCCAATACGTCGAAGCCGGAAAGATCACGCCGCCGGCTCCCTGGAAAGGCTCACCGATGAACGCGGCGACGTTGTCCGCGCCGATTTCGAGAATCTTCGCTTCCAGTTGCTGCGCACGGGCCAGCGCGAACTCTTCCGGCGTCAGGTTGCCTTCTGCTTCGCCGAAGAAATAGGGCTGGTCGATATGCACGATGTTCTCGACTTTCGAAGGCATCTGTTCATGCATGTAGCCCATGCCGCCGAGCGTGCCGCCCGCGATCGTCGAACCGTGATAGCCGTTCTTGCGCGAGATCACGAACTTCTTCGAGTGCTTGCCCTGCGTCGCCCAGTATTGATGGACGATGCGCAGCACCGTATCGTTGCCTTCCGAACCGCTGTTGCAGTAGAAGAAGTGATTGAACGGTTCGGGCGCCAACTCCGCGAGCAACGCCGACAGTTCGATTACAGGCGGGTGTGTCGTCTTGAAGAAGGTGTTGTAGTAGGGCAGTTCCTGCATCTGCTTGTACGCGGCGTCGGCCAGTTCCTTGCGGCCATAACCGACGTTCACGCACCACAGGCCGGCCATGCCGTCGATCACCTTGTTGCCTTCCGAGTCCCACAGATACACGCCTTGCGCCTTGACGATCACGCGGCTGCCGCTGCGATTGAGCGAGCCCATATCCGAGAACGGATGGATGTGGTGCGCGGCGTCGAGCGCGCGGTATTCGGCGGTGCTGCGTTGTTGTTGTGCGGCTTGTGCTGCCTGTGCGCTTGCGGCCGGCTGGGCCGGTTGCACGTAAGCAACTTCTTCTGTTCTGTAGCTCATACTGCCTCCAATTTTTTTGCGTTTGCCTTACACGTGCAGCAGCAAATGCCGGCGTTCCCACGAACTGATCACGCGGAAGAACGCTTCATATTCGGTTTCCTTCAGAGCGAGGTAGGCTTTGACGAACTTTTCGCCCAGCACTTCGGCGATCGGCCCGCACGCGCCCATCAGCGTCAAACCCTCTTCGAGATTGCGCGGCAACTGGTAGGGCAATTCGTAACCGTCGCTGAGCAGCGGCTCGGTGGCTTCAAGCTTCTGCGTCATGCCGAGATAGCCCGCGGCGAGCGTCGCGGCAATCGCCAGATATGGGTTGCAGTCCACGCCTGGAATACGGTTTTCGATGCGGCGCGCAGCCGGCCCCGAATGCGGAATCCGGAAACCTACCGTGCGGTTGTCGTAACCCCATGCCACGTTGATCGGCGCGGCCATGAAGCGCGACAGACGACGATACGAGTTGATATACGGCGCGAAGATCGGCATCAACGCAGGCGTGTACTTCTGCAAGCCAGCGATATAGCCCGTGAACAGCGACGTCGGTTTGCCATCCGGGCCGGTGAAGAGGTTGTGGCCGGTTTCTTCGTCGACGAGGCTTTGATGCATGTGCATGGCCGAGCCCGGTTCGCCTTCCATCGGCTTGGCCATGAAGGTCGCGTACATCTTGTGGCGCAGCGCGGCTTCCCGCACCGTGCGCTTGAAGAGGAACACGCTGTCGGCGAGCTTGAGCGGATCGCCGTGCATGAAGTTGATTTCCATCTGCGCGGCGCCGACTTCGTGAATCAGCGTGTCGACTTCCAGTTCCTGCACCTCGCAGTACTCGTAGATGTCTTCGAAGAGCGGATCGAATTCGTTGACGGCTTCGATCGAGTACGCCTGACGCCCGGTTTCCGGGCGACCGGTACGGCCGATAGGCGGTTGCAGCGGCAGGTCCGGGTCCTTGTTCATATCGACCAGATAGAACTCGAGCTCGGGCGCGATGACCGGCTTCCAGCCTTTGGCTTTATAGAGTTCGAGCACGCGGCGCAGTACGCGGCGCGGCGAGATCGCGACGGGCGTGCCGTCGAAGTGAACGCAATCGTGAATCACCTGAGCGGTCGGATCGACGGCCCACGGAATCATGCGGATGGTGCTGGCGTCGGGCACGCACACCATGTCCGGATCAGTCACGCCGGTGAGCGTGCCGTCTTCCGGATAGTCTCCTGTGACGGTCTGGATCATCACCGCCTGCGGCAAGCGCATGGACTCGCCGGATTCGAATTTGCTGCGCGGAATGATCTTGCCGCGCGCGATCCCGGCCATATCCGGAATGATCGCTTCGATTTCGGTGACACGGTTCTTCTTCAGAAAATCGTCGATGTCATGCATGTCTATTCTCTCAGTTTTGGTGCGCGACCGGCTCAGGCATGCGTGGCAGCGGCGGATGCCGCGCCATAGCCGGCCTTGGTGCGCATTCGATCGCGGCAGGCGTCGCCGAACGCCCGAAAGATCGCGGTAGATAGTGCGTCGTTGGCATGCTTCCACTCCGGGTGCCACTGCACACCCAGCGCGAAGGCACGCGCATCGGTCACGCTCACCGCTTCGATCAAGCCGTCCGGCGCGGTGGCTTCGGCCGTGAGGCCCACGCCCAACCGCTCGACGCCCTGGCCGTGCAAGGAATTCACACGCGCTTCATTCGTGCCGCCCGCGAGGCGCTGCAACAAGCCGCCCTGCGTCAGCGTGATCGAATGCGACGGTGCGTATTGCACGTCGAGGTCGTCTTCCTTGTTCTCGCGATGGTCGTTCAGACCCTCCACCGCGTGAACGCTTTGATGCAACGTCCCACCGAAAACCACGTTCATTTCCTGGAAGCCCCGGCAGACGGCCAGCACCGGCACGCCGGCGGCGATCGCCGCGCGCATCAGCGGCAGCGTCGTCGCATCGCGTGCGGCGTCGTGCAGCGTGCCCGGCGCGCTGGGATGGCCGCCGTAGCGGTGCGGCTCGACGTTCGAATAGCTGCCGGTAAACAGCAGCCCGTCGACTGTCGCCAGCACGTCTTCGGCGGGCTGACGCTCGCCGAGCGCCGGCAGCAACATGGCCAGCGCCTGTGAACCGTCCACAATCGCGGCGATGTATTTCTCGCCGACCACGTGCGACGGGTGGACTCCCATCATCGTTCTGTCGGCGCTGATGCCGACCAGGGGTTTGTTTCGCATAACGAATAGACGTGTGTGTTCCCCGCGGGACGCGGCATGAACAACGTTAAACACAGCGCGGCACGATTCAGCAGCCGTGCGCCGTGCGCAAGGCCACCGGGTAGTGCAGGCGGTCGTCGTCAACTGAAACGCGCCGCGCGTGATAGTCAGATGGGCTGTTCGATTCGATCCGCTGCGGTGCGCAACTTTTCCGATGGGCGTGAAACGCGCAGGCGGCAGACGGCACCGCACATGCAGGAACGCACGGCTCGAAAGAGCGCGCTCACGCAAACGGATGAATCGAACGGCGAAAAGGGGGAGGCGCTACGGCAGCAGCGAGGCGACTTCGTCCGTGCGCACGGCAATGAAGGCGCGCGCGGAGATAGAGTTGTGGCGTCGAACTGAACGGCGGGACAGGATCGTGAAGACGGACAGGAAGCGGCGGAACGCAAGGCTGCCGCTGCTGCCGTCGGCGATGGCGCCGTCAGCGCGAGGACAACTCGCCTGACTACGATTCCATCTCACCAAAGGGCCTCGGACTCTCACGATTACACTCGACTGGCGACGTTGAAAGTATTGAACGGCCTGCTCGAAATCCGCACGGGGCGTTTAAAGAAACAGGACGCTGGGTTGATCGCCTTGAACCTAAGCGAATTGAATTCGCTGCGCCGCGAAGCACACTTGGGTGCCCCGTGACATCGGCATGACGATCGCCTGGGAACCAGCATATACGAGCCAATAAAGCCGTCAAACCCTTTTTGATAAAACATTTATCAGGGCTTTCCCGAGGGCGCGGCTAGAATCCCGCCCAGTGGGAACGTTCGTTGCGTCATTCATATTTCGGAAACCTTTCAGGGTTTTCCCCAGCGGCGCAACAATCAAAGTGATTAGAATATTCAACACTCGCGGGCACCTCTCGTTGCCCAAGTCATGTGGTCCATTCATCTGATCACTTAGCGCCCCGATTGTCTTCAATGTCAGAGAACCTAGCGATGTCCATAGAAGTAGCGACCCGTCTGCAATACATCCGCAAGAAGAACGGCTTGTCCCAGCGTGAACTGGCGAAACGGGCGGGAGTGACAAATGGCACGATCTCGCTGATCGAACAGAATCGCGTGAGCCCCTCGGTCGGCTCGTTGAAGAAACTGCTCGAATGCATACCCATGAGTCTCGCCGAATTCTTCACCTTCGAAGTGGAAGCGGAGCGTTCGGTGGTGTCGCGCCGTGCCGACATGCCGAACCTCGGCAATGAGTCGATCGAGTTCTATCTCGCGGGTTCGAGCGTGAAAGACCGCAATATGGGCATTCTGCGCGAGGTCTATCAGCCGTTGTCGGACACGGGGCCGGAAATGCTGGAGCACGAAGGGCACGAGGGCGGGGTGGTGGTCAGCGGTCAGATCGAACTGACAGTGGACGGCACCACGTGGCTGCTCGACCCCGGCGACAGCTACTACTTCGAAAGCCGTCTTCCGCACCGTTTTCGCAATCCCAGCGCGGAGCATCTCTGCGAGATCGTGTCGGCCAATTCGCCGCCCACCTTCTGAAGACTCCGCGCCAACGCGCCTCGACTCGACTCAGTGCCGTAGTTCGGTGCCGCATGAAGTCGATGCAGGTTCGCGTCGAGCGCATAACATTGAGGCATCCTGATGGACAAGAAATCTCTCGCTTTCTGGCAAGACAAGGCCGCTACGCTATCTATCGAAGGCCGCGCGTTTATCGACGGCGAATACCGTGATGCCGAAGGCGGCCGCACGTTCGACTGCCTGAGCCCGATCGACGGCAAACTGCTCGCCAAGGTCGCCGACAGCGGCGCGGCCGAGGTCGACGCCGCCGTGGCCGCCGCACGCCGCGCGTTCGACTCTGGCGTGTGGGCGGGCCTCAATCCGCGTCAACGCAAGGCCGTGCTGCTGCGCTGGGCCGCGTCGATTCGCGAGCACATGGACGAACTCGCGCTGCTCGAAACGCTCGACGCCGGCAAGCCGATCGCCGATACCACCAGCGTGGACGTGCCGGGCGCGGCGTATTGCGTCGAATGGTTCGCTGAAGCGATCGACAAGGTTGGCGGCGAAGTCGCGCCGGCCGATCATCATCTGGTCGGACTCGTCACGCGCGAGCCGATCGGCGTGGTGGCTGCGGTCGTTCCGTGGAACTTCCCGATTCTGATGGCGTCGTGGAAATTCGGTCCGGCGCTGGCGGCGGGCAATAGCGTAGTGCTCAAGCCGTCGGAGAAGTCGCCGCTCACCGCGATCCGACTCGCGCAACTCGCACTGGACGCAGGCATTCCCGCCGGCGTGTTCAACGTCGTGCCGGGCGCGGGCGAGCCGGGCAAGCTGCTGGCGCTGCATCAGGACGTGGACTGTCTCGCCTTTACCGGCTCGACCAACGTCGGCAAGCTGATCATGCAGTACGCGGGACAATCGAACCTGAAACGCGTGTGGCTCGAACTCGGCGGCAAGTCGCCGAACATCGTGATGCCGGATTGCCCGGATATGGATCGCGCGGCGAATGCGGCGGCGGGTGCGATCTTCTACAACATGGGTGAAATGTGTACCGCGGGTTCGCGCCTGCTCGTGCATCGCGACATCAAGGACGCGTTCCTCGACAAGCTGGTCGCCGCGGCGCGCAGCTATACGCCGGGCAATCCGCTCGACCCGAAAACGTCGATGGGCGCGATCGTCGACAAGGTTCAGCTCGAACGTGTGCTCGGCTATATCGAGGCAGGCCGCGCCGAAGCCAAACTGTTGCTCGGCGGTGCGCGCGTGAAAGAGGAAACGGGCGGCTTCTATATCGAGCCGACCATCTTCGAAATTCCGGCTTCCGGCGCGAAGGTCGCGCGAGAGGAAATCTTCGGGCCGGTGTTGTCGGTGATCACGTTCGACACGGTCGAAGAGGCGATCAGGATCGCTAACGACAGCGAGTATGGTCTGGCCGCCGCGGTCTGGACTTCGAACCTGACCACGGCGCACGAAGTGTCACGCCAACTCCGCGCCGGTACCGTGTGGGTCAATTGCTACGACGAAGGCGGCGACATGAACTTCCCGTTCGGCGGCTATAGGCAATCGGGCAACGGCCGGGACAAGTCGCTGCATGCTTTGGAGAAATACACCGAGCTGAAGTCCACGCTGGTGCGGCTGCGCTAAAGGATTCGCGAAGCCAGCGCGGCGGCGCGTGTGATGCGCGCCGTCGCGTTCCCAATGAATCCGAAGCCGGCGTTGCGCGTGCCTTCGAAGCTTCGCGCGCCGCGCCGGACTGTCTATAGGTATCAGGTCATCCATGACTGAACTCGTCTACGGCGACGGCGCGATCCGCCGTGCGTCGCTTTATGGCTCGTCGATCGAAAACACTTATGCGGGCGTGCTGTCGTTCATGCGCCGCAAGTACACGCGTGAACTCGACGGCGTCGACGTCGTCGTCTCCGGCGTGCCGCTCGATCTGGCCACTACGTTTCGCGCGGGCGCGCGTCTCGGGCCCGCGGCGGTGCGCGCGGCCAGCGTGCAGTTGTCGGAGTTGCATCCGTATCCGTGGGGTTTCAATCCGTTCGACGACCTCGCCGTGACCGACTATGGCGATTGCTGGTTCGACGCGCACAATCCGCTCACGATCAAGGAATCCATCGCCGAGCATGCGCGTACGATCCTGCGCTCGGACGCGAAGATGCTGACGCTCGGCGGCGATCACTACATCACCTATCCGCTGTTGATCGCGCACGCGGAGAAGTATGGCAAGCCGCTCTCGCTGATTCATTTCGACGCCCATTGCGACACCTGGGCCGACGACAGTCCCGACAGCCTGAACCACGGCTCGATGTTCTACAAGGCGGTGAAGGATGGCCTGATCGATCCGAAGACCTCGGTGCAGATCGGCATTCGCACATGGAACGACGATTTCATGGGCATCAATATTCTCGATGCCGCCTGGGTCCATGAGCTTGGCACACGAGCGGCAGCGGAGCGCATCGTGTCGATTGTGGGGGCACGTCCCGCATATTTGACTTTCGATATCGACTGTCTCGATCCGGCGTTCGCACCGGGCACGGGTACACCGGTGGCGGGCGGTTTGTCGTCGGCGCAGGGATTGGCGATCGTGCGCGCGCTCGGCGCGTTGAATCTGGTGGGCGCGGACGTCGTCGAAGTCGCGCCCGCATACGACCAGAGCGAAATCACGGCGATTGCCGCCGCGCATATTGCGTGCGATCTGCTGTGTCTGTGGCGCCAACGCAAGGTTGCTGGACGCGAGGCTTAGACGCGTCCAACCTTCCTGCCAATCGATGCAAAGAAACCAGCTCAGCCCATCGACGAAGAACGTTTGGGCTGGCGCCGGCCTTCGCGCAAGCCGAGCGTGTAGACCACCAACGCGCCGCTCATCAGCGCGAGTTGCCACATCAGCATATCGCTGCCGTGCGCGTTCATCGCGAAACCCGCGGCGAGCGGCCCCACGATCGAACTCGCGGTGAAGGTAAGCGACAACAGCCGCATGTTCCGTGTGAGCGCGGCCTTGTCGCTGCAAGCCGTCGCGTACATGCCGAGTGTGATGAACGAACTGTTCATGCCGCCGAGCAAGAGCGCGCTCGCGCCCGCGAGCCACGATGCGGGCACGGCCAGCGCGAAGCCGCAGATGGCCAGCGTGCTGAGCGCGGCGCACACGATCACCGTGGCCGCGAGCCCTGCGCGATCGGCCAGCCAGCCGACCGGACATTGCAGCGCCATGCCGCCGACGCCGAACAGCGTCAGCAGGGTGGCGGTTTGCGTGGCGCTGAGGCCGTGCGCGTCGGCGAACAGCGGGAAGAGGCCGTAAAGCGCGCCGTCGCCGATTCCGCCCGCTGCGATGACCACCATGCCGAGGCTCACCAGCGGGCCGATGGGCATGCGCCGTTGAGTGCTTTCTCTTCGCGCAGGCCGTGCTTCTTGCAAAGCAGGCCGTTTCTCGTCCGATGCGGTTAGCCAAAGCGGCAGCGCAGCGGCGAACGTGAAGGCCGCACCGGCCGCGAACGTGATGCGTCCATCGACATCGCACCACACTGCGAGCGCCGGTCCGATGACGCCCGCCGTGGCGATCAGTGCTTCGTGCACGCCCACCACACGTCCGCTCGATTTAGCGGGGACCAGACTGTACAGCCAGGTTTCGTTGGCAATCCAGCGCAAACCGATGCCGAGCCCCGTCAACAGACCGGGCACGAGCCACAGCGGCCACGACAGCGCGCTCATCGTGGCGAACGCCACGAGCGTCGCCACCAGACCCAGCGACACGGTACGTTTCGCGCCGATGCGCGCCATCAGCCACGGCGCGATCAGCAAGCCGGCCAGCATGCCGGTCCATTGCGAGGCGGAGAAGAGGCCGGCGCGTGGCGCATCCAGGCCGCGATGGGCGAGCCACACCGGCAGCACCATGAAGCCGATGCCGAACTGGCCGACCTGCGAGAGCGCCGACACCGCGGTCAATGCCGCGATTGCCGGCCAACGCACCGGCGCGGCGGATTTCATGTGCCGCTCCGCGCGGGCATGGGCAGCCCCTGTTCGCCGCATTCGACCGGACAGCCGGCTTTCAGGCACGGACCGTCGTCACACAGGCGGCACAGTTGCATCGCGTGCGCGGGGTCGCGGGTCTCGTTCCACAAGATCTTGATCAGCAGGCTTTCGAGCACTTCGCGCTCGCTGTCTTCGAGGCGGCCGACAATGCGTTGCAGCATCCTGTCGCGCGCCGTTTGCAGGCGTTTGGCCTCACGCTTGCCGGCCGCGGTCAACGCAAGCGCGACAGCGCGTTTGTCCGCGCCTGATTTTTTCTCGACGAGGCCCGCTTCGACCAGTCCCGCCACGGCGCGCACGGCGGCCGGATGCGACAGATCGACCGCCTCGCGCAGCACTTCAATCGATGAATCGGGATATTGGCCGACCGCGTTGAGCATGGCGCGGGCAGTAGGGCCGGCGAGCGCGTCAACGGTGGGTTGCGCGTTCATTTCGTCCGTGACCAGCAGGGCGAGCACGCCGAGCAGATTTTCTGTGCGCTGCGTCATGGGGATGCCTCAATGTGTGCAACGTGCATATATGCATGTTGCACACATTGGGTGTGAAGCGCAAGCGGTTTTTGATGAGCGTTGCGTGGCCTTCGAGGCGCGGTGTCGTTACTTCGCCAGCCGCGCGCGCACCGTGTATTCGCCTTCTTCGCCCTCGTCCTCGATCATATGGGCCTTCGCGGTGTGGAAGTCGGGCGGCAACGGTTCGACCGGATAACCGCGTTTCTGCCACGCGTCGAGGCCGCCCTTGAGCGCGCGGATGTGGTGGATATTCTTGCGATGCAACTGGTCGACGATGCGCTTTGCCGTCGCTTCGTTCGGACACACGCAGTAGACGACGATTGGCCGCTTCAGCAACTCGGGATCGATCGGCTCGGGCGAATCGAGATCCAGCCGCCGCGCGCCGGCAATCCGGTGCGACTCCCTTTCGCGCACGCTGCGTGGACGCGCGTCGAAGATCAGCGGCGGCTCGTTCGACTTCATCATCTCGTCGAGCTGGTCCGGCGAAATACGCGTATGCGCGAGCCAGCGGCGAAACTGCCAGCGGCGCACCCAGCGATACAGCAGCACGGCCACGAAGATGGCCGCGAACGCATCGAAAATCGTGCCGCCGTTGTGGCGCACGAGCAGCATCAATTGCACGATCTGGTCGTGCAATGCGGCGCCGCCGATGACCCACACGCTGGACCACAATGCCGCGCCGATAAAGTCCCACAGCAGAAACACGCTGACGCTGATCGCTGTCGTGCCGAGCAGCGGCGCGGAGATCAGGCCGAGTCCGGGCAGGAACTTCGCGACGGCGAGAATCGGCGCGCCGTAGCGTTCATAGGTATTGCGCGCGAGACGCACCGTGGTGTCGAGCGAGAGGGAGAAGCGCACCAGGTAGTTCAGCAGGCGGCGGCCATAGATTCGTCCGGTGAAGAACCATAGCGAGTCGGCAATCAGCGTGGCGGCGACCGCGGCGCACACGACGCTCGTATACGAGGTTTGCCCCATGGCGGCCATGGTTCCACCGAGGATCAGCATCGGCGCGGCCGGAATCGGCACGCCGAGTTGCGTGATGAGCACGCTCATGAACACGGCCCACACGCCCAGCGAGGGTGGAATAGCAACCGGAAAATGCCACACAACCGCGCTCCTGAGAATGGAATGTTGGAATTTGAAACGTCCGCGCCCGGGTGACGCATGGCGAACAGTCCGCGCATGTTCCGTTCCCGCACGACGGCGAGCGCCATGCCGCGTCGGCAGGCTGTCGCCATCGTACAAGAATGATATGAGAAGCGGATTTAAGCACAGGTGGCAAAACGGCGCTGCGGGGCAGGCCGGATACCTGGGCGCTTGACGCGGGATGGCGGGGCGGAAAATGCGCGTGGTCGCGGTCGGCGGCGAGACCGGTGTAGCCAGCCGTTAGCCGGTACCAGCCCCGCTGCCTTCATTTGCTGGATCACGCGTCTGAGGCTGAATCATGCGTCAGAGGCCGGATCATACGGCACGACGCGTTCGTGCTCGTCCGCATGGTTGCGCGCCACGATCGCGCGCGCCGCGGTGGTCGCGTCCAGATTGAACGGCTGATGCGGCACGCCGGGCGGAATGAACAGGAAATCGCCCGGTTCGGTGATGACGGACTCGCGCAAGCCGGGCCCATAGCGGGTCTCGATCTTGCCCTCGAGCATGTAGATCGCGGTTTCGTAGTCGGCGTGAAAGTGAGGCTCGGCGTGACCGCCCGGCGGCACTACGACCATATACATCGACAAACCCGTGGTGCCCGCGGTGCCGGCGGAGATGCCGACAAAGTACGGCAGACGCTGGGACGTCGCCATTTCCCGGTCGGGGCGCACCTTGACGACGGGCGCTCGCGCGTCGTGCAAAACGTCTGACATGGTCAGCTCCTGCTGAAATCCGGCCGGCGCCGGTCGTCGCGGCGCGGCTCAAGCTCCTTTGAGTGGAAAGTCTAGACGATATGGGCGTCGATATCGGACCTTGTCGAGCGTGGACGTGCTGCGGCTGTGCGGCTTGCTAGAATCGTCGTCATACCCAAACAGATACGACGGAGACATCGCATGGCAAAGCCTCAGCCGATCAGCCGCTACCCCGTGCCCAAACCGGACGCATGGCCCGACGACATTCGCGCGCGCATTCTCGAAGTGCAGGAGAAAGCCGGTTTTGTGCCGAATGTGTTTCTGACACTGGCGCACCGCCCGGACGAGTTCCGCGCGTTTTTCGCCTATCACGACGCGTTGATGCTGAAAGAAGGCGGCCTCAGCAAAGGCGAGCGCGAGATGATCGTGGTCGCCACCAGCGCGATCAACCAGTGTTTGTATTGCGTGGTCGCGCATGGGGCGATTCTGCGCATCTACGAAAAGGCGCCATTGGTCGCGGATCAGGTCGCCGTCAATCATAGGAAGGCGGATATCACGCCGCGTCAGAAGGCGATGCTCGACTTCGCGGTCAAAGTGTGCAGCGCGTCCGGCACGGTCGGCGACGCCGATTTTCAAACGCTGCGCGAGCACGGCTTTGCCGATGAAGACATCTGGGATATCGCGGCGATCACGGCGTTTTTTGGTTTGTCGAACCGCATGGCCAACGTGATTTCCATGCGTCCGAACGACGAGTTCTATCTGATGGGACGCGTGCCGAAAGCCGCGGCGGATACGCCGAAAAAATAGCTGCACGCGCTGCTTTTAAGTTCATGCCGGTGGACGGCGTTCGTGGCCACTGTCGGCACGCTCACTCACGCCGCTGCCGGGTTAGCTCGAAGCGTGGGCGTGCTCACGGTGGTGTCGTCGATCGGAAAGTGCAGCATCGCGGCGACGAGGCCGGCGACCACCGTCGCTTCCCAGAGCAGCGAATACGAGCGCGTCAGATCGAACACCAGACCGCCGAGCCACGCGCCGAGAAACGAGCCGATCTGATGGCTCAGAAAGCAGACCCCGAACAGGCTGCCGAGGTGGCGCGTGCCGAACACTTTCGCGACGAGCCCGCTCGTGAGCGGCACGGTGCCGAGCCAGGTCAGCCCCATCACGGCCGCGAAAATCACCACCGACGCCGGGCTTTTCGGCAGTAGAAAGAATGCGCCGATCGTCACGCTGCGAATCACGTACAGCCAGCCGAGCACATGATGCTGCCGGAAGCGGCCACCCAGCCAGCCGCACGCCCAACTGCCCGCCATGTTGAACAGCCCGATCAGCGCGAGCGCGGTGGCGCCGAGTCCGACCGGCATATGGCAAAGCGACAGGTACTCGGGCAGATGCGTGGCGATAAAGGCAAGCTGGAAACCGCAGGTGAAGAAACCGAGCGTCAGCAGTCGGTAGCCTCGATGCCCGGCGGCTTGACCCAGTACTTTGCGAAGCGGCGCGACATGCTCTTCGTGGACGGGCGTGCCGACCCGCGCGCGCCGGTCGAGCACCATGCCGAGCGGGGCGATCAGCAGCATCAGGAAAGCCAGCACGAAGAGCGACGTGGCAATGCCCGAACTGAGCCGGACGCCTTGCACGAGTGGAACCATCAGCACCTGGCCGGCGGAGCCGCCGGCGCTGACCAGACCCATCGCCATGCTGCGTTTTTCAGGCGAGGCGATGCGGCCGACCGCCGGCAACACCACGCCGAAGGTCGTGCAACTCACGCCGATGCCGACCAGCAGCCCCATGCCGACGATCAACATGGCGCCGCTGGGCGCCACTGCCGCGAGGCCGAGGCCCGCCGCGAATGTCGTCGCGCCGAACGCGACCACCGGCGCCGAACCGTAGCGATCCGCTGCCGCGCCGGCGAACGGCTGGGCGAAACCCCACACGAGATTGTGCAGCGCGATCGCGAACGCAATCAGCGTGACCGGCAAGCCGCGATCGAACGAGAACGGTCCGATGAACAGACCAAACGTCTGCCGGATGCCCATTGCGGCGCTCAGAATGAGCGCGCCGGCGAGAATCACGAGCGTCGTCTGATTGAAGGCGGGGGCGAAGCGTTTGCTGTTGGCGGTCGACATGGTTCTGATCTCCTTCGACACATGGTCGCAGCGAGCGTCAGAAGCGGCAAAAGATAAGTTTTTGACGACAGGTGAGCGTGGCTCACCTGTGCGAAGCGGACCTGTGGTTTAGTTGGTGGCGTTCTGCAGTGCCTGGCCGGCAACGTCGGTGTGCGCGTCGAACTGCTCGGCCTCGCTCACCAGCCAGCGTTTGAAATCGAAAAGCTCCGGCCGGCGGTCCGCGTTCTCCGCGCTGACCAACCAGTAGGCCGTGGTGGACGCGATCGTCGCCGGATAAGCCTCCACGAGCACGCCGCTGTCGATATCCCGATCCACCAGCGGCCGTCTGCCGAGCGCGACGCCGAGGCCCATCGCCGCGGCTTCAAAGGCGAGCTGGATCGTGTCGACGCGCAGGCCTGCGGTGGTCTCGATGCCTTCGGTGCCGGTCGCATCCAGCCACGCCTGCCAGTCCTCGCTGGCGGCGTTCACGTGAATGAGCGTCGCGCGACGCAGGTCCGCGTTGCCGTGCTCGTCGCGCAGATCCGCCAGATACGCGGGGCTGCACACGGGCACGAGGCGCTCGCCGAACAGCCGCGTCCACGCGGTGCCTGCAACCGGCGCACGGCTCATGCGGATCGCGAAGTCGAAACCGTCGACGGGAAAACCGACCTGACGATGCGAGGTGTCGACGCTCACGTTCACATTTGGCCAGAGCGCGCGAAAGCCGGCGAGGCGCGGCAGCAGCCAGCGCGACGCGAAGGTCGGCGCGCAACTCAGCGCGATTGGCCGATCCGCGCGGTGATTCGGCAGGCGCTGCGTGCCGATCGCGATCAGCGAAAACGCTTCGGAGACGTAGGACAAGTAATCCGCGCCGCTCGCCGTGAGCGAGATGCCGCGCGGCTCGCGCACGAACAGTTCGACGCCGAGCGCCTGTTCCAGTCCGACAATGCCGTGGCTGATCGCGCTCGGCGTGACATTCAGTTCCGCGGCGGCGAGTTTGAAACTCTGATGCCTGCCGGCCGCTTCAAAGAAACGAAGCGCCGGCAGCGGTGGCAGACGAAGCGGCATGTTGCATCCCCATGGACGGCGCGCCTCGGCGCGCGTGCTGTTGCGCTCAAGGATACCTTGCCGGGCGCTTTGGGTTGCCGTCAGGGTGCGCCTGAGCATCGCCAAAAAATTTTGCCGATGCTGTCGATTTGCCGCCGCGCGGTTCGTCGTGGCTATATAGAGGACGAGAACGCGGCCGCGTTCGCGGCGCGCTGCTCGCGCCCTTTATCCTTGTTCCGTAAGAGGAGATGGCTGATGACTGACGTATCCGCATCCGCACAAACGTTGAAGCCGGCCCGCGAACTAGCGGCCGACACGCCGAGCCGCTTTCCCGGCGAAAGCGCCGACTATCGGCGCGCGCGCAACGACCTGCTCGCCGAGGAAATCGAATTGCGCCGCCATATCGAACGGGTCGCCGCCCAGCGGCGCGCGCTGCCGGCCGGCGGCGTCGTGCCCGAGGATTACCTGTTCATGGGCGAAGCCGGCCCGGTGAAGCTATCGGAGATGTTCGGCGAGCATGACACGCTCGTCACCTACAACTGGATGTTCGGCCCGCAGCGCGCCCGGCCGTGTCCGATGTGCACCTCGCTTTTGAGTGCATACGACGGCGAAATGCCCGACATCCTGCAGCGCGTCGCGTTCGCGGTGATCGGCCGCTCGCCGATCGAGAAGCTGGTTGCGTTCAAGAAGGAGCGGGGCTGGCGGCATCTGCGGCTGTATTCATCGGGCGGCAACACCTTCAATCGCGATTACGCGGCGGAAGATCCGGCGGGCGACGACAATCCCGCGTTCAATGTGTTTACGCGCTCGGGCGGCACGGTGCGGCACTTCTGGGCGGAGGAGATGGGGCCGTCGACTGCGGACCCCGGGCAGGATCCACGCGGCGCCCCGGACGTGATGCCGATCTGGACCGTGCTCGACATGACGCCCGGTGGCCGTGGCACGGACTGGTATCCGAAGCTGGAATACGATACCGCGGCACGTTAGCGCGCTGATGAGGGCGGTCAGGCGACGCCTGGCCGCGCGACGGTGAAGCGGGTTCAGCACCGCACCGTGTCGCGAAACGATAGGACTACGGCTGGACCTCAATCGCAAAATCGTGCCCGCGCGCCGTCTGCAAATAGGCGGCGATCGCGCTTGCCCGCATCGGCCGGCTAAACAGATAACCCTGCACCGCGCGTGCGCCTAGCGCCTTGACGACCTCGACTTGTGATGCCGTCTCGAGTCCTTCCACCACGCATTCAAGCCCAAGGTTGCGGCACAGGTCGAGCACCGACTTGACGATCTTCTTCGACGCGCTATTGGTATCCACGTCCGTCATGAAGCTGCGGTCGATCTTGATCGTGTCGAAGGGCAGGCGATGCACATAGCTGAGGCTCGAATAGCCGGTGCCGAAGTCGTCGAGCGACACGCGGCAGCCGGCTTTCTTGATCATGGTGAGCGAACAGCGGGCCTGTTCGAAATCACGCGTCACGGCGGTCTCGGTGATTTCGAACGACACGCGGTGCGGCGGCACGCCGCTTGCCATGACGATATCGATCAGCCGTCGGGCGCGCGCCGACGTGCAGATATCGATCGCCGACAGATTGAACGACAGATAAAGCTCGGACGGCCAGCGCGCCGCTTCGTCGAGCGCTTTGTGCAGCAGCACTTCCGTGATGCGCAGAATCAGTTCGGTACGCTCGGCAATCCGAATGAATTCTTCCGGCCTGACCGCGCCGAGCCGTGCGTTGTGCCAGCGCCCGAGCGCTTCCAGACCCAGGGTGCATTGCGTGACGACGTCGTAAATCGGCTGGAACTCCAGAAACAGTTCCGACTCGAGGTCCGCATGGCGGAGTTCCTGGGTCACGAGACTCGAACGCCGGATGCGCGTTTCATGTTCGGTGGAGAAGATGACCGGCGTGCCGCGCCGGCTTTCCTTGCCCACGTATAGTGCCGCGTCGGCGCGTTCGAACACTTGGGCCACCGTCGTGCCGGCTTCGGGGAACGCGGCCCAGCCGATCGTGCCCGACAACTCGGCGACGTTGCCGGCAACTCGATAGGGCTGACCGAGCGCCTCGCAGATGCGCTCGCCCAATTCGACGAGCGTCTCGTTCGCCAGTTTGTGCTGCGCGAGCACGCCGAACTCGTCGCCGCCGAGGCGCGCGAAGAAAATGCCGGGCTCGGCGAGCGCCAGCAAACGCGAGCCGACTTCCTGAAGAACGAGGTCGCCGCAGGCGTGGCCGTAGATATCGTTGACCTGTTTGAAGCCGTCGAGATCGATCAGCCCAACATTGAAGCCGCTACTGGTGCCGAGCGCCTGCTCGGATAGCGCGCGCAGCGAGGCGAAGAAACTGCGCCGGTTGGGCAGGTCCGTCAGACTGTCGATGCTCGCGAGCCGGAAGTTGTCGTCGCTGAGGCGTTGCGTTTTTTGCTGGCTCGCCTGCAACTCGCGCTGCGCGTGCACGACGTCGGCAAAGGTCCGGCAATATAGCTGAATGATGAAGGCGAGCGCGACGCCGACCAATGTCATGTCGACGGCCATCGCAATGAAGACCGGATAGCCGGTGAAAACCAGAAAGGTCGAAAAGCTTAGGATGACGATCGACAGCAACAGCATGGCAGCCGCGCGCAAGTGCATCAGGCAGAACACGCAGCCGACCAGCGTCGTCGCCATGTAAAACGCGACCTGCGTCTGTTCGTACGCGGTGCCGTAGGGAAAGAGCAGCAACGACCAACTGCTGAATGCGACGGCGAAGAGGCCGGCAAGCCAGGTCAGCTTGCGCAGTTCGGACACTGCCTTGTCGAGAGTCAGGGGGCGGTGCCGAAGACGCCACCATCGTATGCAACGGATGATGCACAGGGTGCACAGCGTCGCGGGAAAGTAGATCGACAACCATGCCGGCGCGCAGCTGACGTGCGTGATGGCGACGGCCGCCGTATTGACGAGCAGAATGAAATAGAGAAGCGGGACCTGGTGGCTGAATGCTTCGAGCTGCGAACGCACGAGCTCGGGGTCGCGTTCCGCGACCGACAGCGCATCCCTCAATTTGGCTAACAGAACCATCCCCGTTCCTTTAAACGTTTGCGCAGCACACGCAGCTTTGTATATCGGCAGGACGGGTGGGACCTTGAGGGCGTGTCAGATAGAAATCGATTGCCTCGCGAATAAGCGGTAAGTCCGACCTGCTTACGATGCGTGATGGGTCATTTGTGCCGCGTTCGAACGGCCGAAGTGACAGGCTCGTCGCATCAAAGTACCGGACAGGAGAGCACGCGTTGCGGCGTGAGCGTCGTGCCGGGTTGGCCGTTCTGTGCCGGCGTGCCTTGTGGCGGCGTAGAGACGAGCCGCACGGTATTCATGCCGGCATTCGCCAGCACATACTTCTCCGGGCTGTTCTCGGGCTGCCAATAGGCCCGGAAAACGCCGCTGTCGCCGAAAACCAGCAGCTTGCCGTGCACGGTTCCAGTGCCGCTGACGAGGTCGACCGGCTCGCCGTCACGTACGTGAAAGCTCTGCGGAGCGGGTGAATTTGCCGTGCCGACGAGCGTGGCGCAGCTTTTGTCGTCGGCTGCGAGGGCCGCGCAGGACGTCGCGGCGAGCAGTGCACATGTTGCAATATGGCGAAAATTCATTTTTTATTCCTCCCGGATTCTTTATTCACCGGACGCCGCGCCTGCCAAATTCCGACTTTCTGCGATCCACCATAACATAGTAAAAAAAGCCCGCTGGTGGCGGCTTGGGACGTGCTAAAGCACTGAAATTGCAACGGATTGTGATAACGCAAAAAGCCGTGTCGAGCCAAAGAAACGTGTAAGCGCGCGATTCTTATGGCACTTTGCATGAAAAAATCGTCAAATTCCCTGTGGGCGGGTGATACAAGGCTTACACCCAAGGTTTGCGCGAACCCGCGCCTATGCGTTAGTGTGTCGGTCCCGGCGCAACAGATGTGGCGCCGGTTCCATGATTACCATACGGGAAGTGCTATGAACAAACAGGAACTGATTGATGCAGTCGCCGCAGCGACGGGCGAAAGCAAAGCGGCCACCGGCCAAACCATCGACGCGATCGTCGAAGCGGTGACCAAAGCCGTGGTGGGTGGTGATACGGTGCAACTGGTCGGTTTCGGTTCTTTCTCGACTGGCGCGCGCGCAGCACGCGTGGGCCGTAATCCGTCGACGGGTGCCGAGATCCAGATCGCGGCTGCCAAGACGGTGAAATTCACCGCTGGCAAGGCGTTTAAGGAAGCCGTCAACGCGTCTTAATGCAACGCGCTTCACGCCGGAGCATCCACACGCGCCAAACTGGCGCGCGGCGAGCGATGCATCGGGCGTGAGGAATCACGCGCTGCCCAACCCCGGTAAGGTGGATCGATCGGCGGCTGGTGCGGCGCGTGTGTTTTTGTGCTCTCCCCAAGGGGCTTCCTGGGGGTTTGCCCGACTCAGCGCTTGCGTCCCGGCTCGCGCTCAGCCGGCGCGACGTTTGCGGGTGGCTTCGGCGAGCGTCTCGAGCGCCGGCTCGGTCTGCGCCCAACTGACGCAGGCATCCGTGATCGATACGCCGTGACGCAACGGCACGCCTGGCTTCAGATCCTGACGGCCTTCTTCCAGATGACTTTCCAGCATGACGCCGATGATGCGGCGCTCGCGCTGCGACAACTGCTGCGCCAGATCTTGCACCACCTCCAGTTGACGCAAGTGCGACTTGCCCGAGTTCGCATGCGAACAGTCGACCATGACCTGCTCGCGCAAACCCGCTGATTTGAGCGCCACGCAGGTGGCTTCCACCGACGCGCTGTCGTAGTTCGGCCCTTTCTTGCCGCCGCGCAGGATCACGTGCGCGTCGTCGTTGCCGCGCGTTTCGAAGATCGCGGCCATGCCCATTTTCGTCATGCCCATGAACGCGTGGCTCGCGCGCGCGGCGACGATCGCGTCCGCGGCGATCTGCACGCCGCCGTCGGTGCCGTTCTTGAAACCGATCGGGCAGCTCAGGCCTGACGCCAGTTGACGATGGCTCTGGCTCTCCGTCGTGCGCGCGCCGATGGCGCCCCACGCGATCAGGTCGGCAATGTACTGCGGGCTCAGCAGGTCGAGAAACTCGGTGGCCGTGGACAAGCCGAGACCGTTGATGTCGAGCAGCAGTTGCCGTGCAAGACGCAGACCTTCGTTGATGCGGAAACTGCCATCCAGCCGCGGGTCGTTGATATAGCCTTTCCAGCCGACCGTGGTGCGCGGCTTCTCGAAGTAGACCCGCATCACGATCAGAAGATCTTCCTTGTAGGTGTCGGCGGCGACCTTCAGTTTGTGTGCGTATTCGATCGCCTGATCGTGGTCGTGAATCGAACACGGCCCGACGATCATCACGAGCCGGTCGTCACGGCCATGCAGAATATCGGCGATTTCCGCGCGGGTTTTCTCGACCAGAGTCTGCACCGAAGGCGGCACCGGCAACTCGTCCTGCAACAGCGCAGGGGAAATCAGTGGACGGACCGCGCCGATCCGAACGTCGTCGATGCGCGTGGTGTCCTGGGTGGCGTCGGCCGAGCCGACTTCCTGATCGTGCAAAGGATTGTCGATGGCGCTCAAAATATTCTCCCGGACCTTGGTGATGAAGTGGCCTCGCGGCCTGACTGCATGAGTGTGGGTGCGTTGATCGTGCTTGTCTTCGCTGCCGGGATTATGACACTCGCGCGATGCGGCCGGGCGGCGCGTGTCAGAGACGTTTGATCAGCGCCATGGCGGCTGCCGGATTGCGTTCCTTGAAGCCGCTGATCACGTAGAGATAGACGTCCAGTGCGGCCGCGCGTGTGGCTGTTTTCGCGGGCGCTTCTGCCGAGGTTTCCAGATCGTCCGGTGTCGTGCCTGCCGCCAATTGCCGCGCGCGTTCGGCCCACGTGTCGAGCGCCTTGGTCGAATAGCCCTTGGCCTGTTTGTCCGTCGTGCCCATGATGCGGGCGTACACGAAGGGCGCGGTGATGTCCGCGATCTGCGGGTATTCGCTGTCGCCCGCCAGTACCACGGCGACTTTGTATTTGCGGGCGAGCGCGATGAAGTCCGGCGTCTTGAAGGTGTCGTTGCGGACTTCGATCGCATGCCTGAGCTTCTGGCCTTCAATACTGGCCGGCAGTAGCTTCAGAAAGGCTTCAAAGTCTTCCTTGTCGAATTTTTTGGTGGGTGCGAATTGCCAGTTGACCGGGCCGAGCTTCTGCTTGAGCAATAGCACGCCGCTGCCGAAGAAGCGTTCGATCGTTTCGCCCGCGTCGGCGAGGACTTTTCTGTTGGTCGCGTAGCGCGGCGCCTTCAGCGAAAAGACGAAATCGTCCGGCGTTTCCTGGTACCACTTCTCGTAGCTCGCCGGTTTTTGCAATCCGTAAAACGTGCCGTTGATTTCAATCGATGTGAGGTTCTTGCTCGCGTATTCGAGTTCGCGGCTTTGCGTGAGGTCGGGCGGGTAGAAGGTGCCGCGCCAGGGCGCGTAGGTCCAGCCGCCTATGCCGATGCGGATGTTCGAGGTCTTGGCTGGCTTGGCGATCTTTGCGGCTGATTCTTTCGGCACTTGGCGTCTCCATCTGACTTCGACCGGGAAGCAGTAGATTAGCCGTTTTTTCGACGAAGAACAGAAGTGAGGCAAACACAGGAAATGCGCCCGCTATTCGTTGCCGCGAGACATATCCGTTGCACCGCGCGCCGCCTCTTCGAACCGCCGGTTCGCCTCCGCCACTTCCACTCTGAACTGCTGCAATGCGCTCATCGCCAGATCTGGCGGCGTCAGCGCGGCCCACAAGACGTCGATGAGCTGATCCGCGGTCGCATCGATATCGATATGCCGGTTCGCGAGCGTAGCGTCCCACAGCACATGCTCCATCGGCCCGAACACCATCGAGCGCAACAGGCGCAGCGGCATGTCGGCGCGAATCTGCCCGCTCTCCTGGCCTTGCGCCAGTACGCGCATCAACGGCGCGGTATAGCGGCGCTGCAACTCCGTGAGCGCCTCGCTCAGCTCATGATGCCGGGCCCGACCTTCGGATAACACCAGCGCGCACAGATCAGTGCCGTTGACCAGCATCAGCCGCAAATGCGTGCGCACGATGAACGCGAACTGCTGGCGCACATTGCCGTCGCGCGGCAAGCCGGATTCGATCGCGTCGATGATCTCGTCGTACCAGTCGCCGATCACCCGCGCGCACAGCTCGCGTTTGCCGCGGAAATAGCTGAACACGGTCGCCTCGGAAATGCCGAGGCGCTGCGCGATTTCGGCCGTTGTCGCGCGCTCGTAGCCCTTTTCGGAGAACACGTCGCGCCCCGCCTGAAGGATCTCCTTCACGCGCTGCTGCGACTTGCGCCCGGCCGGCTGGCGGCGCGAGGCGGGTAACTCGGCCTTCGTGGCAACCGTCATATGAGTCCAGTTCAGATTTGTGAGGCGAATTCGGCTCGTAAAGGTGCGGAATAAGTTTGATGACTGCGATGCTATCACGCCATAGCGATGTTGTAGGCGGTCGCTTCAGTTTCTGAGTAACACTCAAAAATACCTATTGACGCTTACGTAAATCTAGCGTGAAATGCACCTTGAACGTTTCGCGCCTCGTGCGGGACGACAGGGGCGGCCCACAAAGCCGCCGCCGTCCGCCGAGCCGCAACCGGACCAGCCGGCGCCCACCCAGGGCCGGCCGCCAACGAACTCTGGAGACACAGCAATGAGCAACCTGCCCGGTTTGCAATTCCCGCTCGGCGAAGAAATCGAAATGCTGCGCGACAGCATCGCGGGATTCGCTGCCAAAGAAATCGCCCCGCGTGCCGCGGAAATCGATCGCACGGATCAGTTTCCCATGGACCTGTGGCGCAAGTTCGGCGATCTGGGCGTGCTCGGCATGACGGTCTCGGAGGAATACGGCGGCGCGAACATGGGCTATACGGCGCACATGATCGCCATGGAGGAAATCTCGCGCGCGTCGGCGTCGGTCGGTCTCTCGTACGGCGCGCATTCGAATCTGTGCGTCAACCAGATTCATCGCAACGGCACGGAAGCGCAAAAACAGAAGTATCTGCCCAAGCTCGTGTCGGGCGAACATATCGGCGCACTCGCCATGAGCGAGCCGAACGCGGGTTCGGATGTGGTCAGCATGAAGCTGCGCGCGGAGAAGAAGGGCGACCACTACGTGCTCAACGGCACGAAGATGTGGATCACCAATGGCCCGGATTGCGACACGCTGGTCGTCTATGCCAAGACCGATCCCGAAGCGAATTCGCGCGGCATTACCGCGTTTATCGTCGAGAAGGGCATGAAGGGATTTTCCGTTGCGCAGAAACTCGACAAGCTCGGCATGCGCGGCTCGCATACCGGCGAACTGGTGTTCCAGGACGTGGAAGTGCCGGAAGAAAACATTCTCGGCCAGTTGAACGGCGGCGCGAAGGTGCTGATGAGCGGCCTCGACTACGAACGCGCCGTGCTCGCAGGCGGCCCGACCGGCATCATGGTCGCGGTCATGGACGCGGTCGTGCCGTATATCCACGACCGTAAGCAGTTCGGTCAGCCGATCGGCGAATTCCAGCTCATTCAAGGCAAGGTGGCGGACCTCTACACGACGTTGCAGGCGTGCCGCGCGTATCTCTACGCCGTGGGTCGTCAACTAGACACGCTTGGCAAGGAGCATGTGCGCCAGGTGCGCAAAGACTGCGCGGGCGTGATTCTCTACACCGCGGAAAAAGCGACGTGGATGGCCGGCGAGGCGATCCAGATTCTCGGCGGCAATGGCTATATCAACGAGTATCCGGTCGGCCGTTTGTGGCGCGACGCGAAGCTCTATGAAATCGGCGCCGGTACCAGCGAGATCCGCCGCATGCTGATCGGCCGCGAACTGTTCGCCGAAACGGCCTGAGCGGTTGTGCACTTAGTGCACTTCGCAGCGCACCATACATCGTACGGCGCGTCACGCTGCGTGTCAGCGCAAAGCCTATAAAGAAGCGGCGAAAGCAATTACCTTGCATGGGATCGGAGTAAGTGCTGAAGCACTAACTCCGATCGACAGGAGAAGCCCGTAATGCCGATCATCGAATCAAAGCTGAATCCGCGCTCGGACGACTTCCGCGCCAACGCGACGGCGCTCGAAGCGCTAGTCGCCGACCTTCGCGCGAAGGTCGAGAAGCTCGCGCTGGGCGGCGGTCAGGCGGCGCGCGACAAACACACGGGACGCGGCAAACTGCTGCCGCGCGATCGCATCGAGAAGCTGCTCGATCCGGGCACGCCGTTTCTCGAGTTCTCGCAACTCGCAGCCTACGGCATGTATCACAACGATGCGCCGGGCGCGGGCGTGATCACCGGCATTGGTCGGATCGCCGGGCAGGAGTGCGTGATCGTCTGCAACGATGCAACGGTCAAGGGCGGCACCTACTATCCAGTTACCGTGAAAAAACACGTGCGGGCGCAGGAAATTGCCGCTGAAAATCATCTGCCCTGTGTGTATCTGGTGGACTCGGGCGGCGCGAATCTGCCGAACCAGGACGACGTGTTTCCGGACCGCGATCACTTCGGCCGCATCTTCTACAATCAGGCGAATCTGTCCGCAGCGGGCATTCCGCAGATCGCCGTCGTGATGGGTTCGTGTACCGCAGGCGGCGCCTACGTGCCGGCCATGAGCGACGAGTCGATCATCGTCAAGAATCAGGGGACGATTTTCCTCGGCGGTCCGCCGCTGGTGAAAGCCGCCACCGGTGAAGTGGTGAGCGCCGAAGATCTCGGCGGCGGCGACGTGCATACGCGTCTGTCGGGCGTGGTCGATCATCTCGCGCAGAACGACGCGCATGCGTTGGGGATTGCGCGCAGCATCGTCGGCAATCTGAATCGCGGCAAGCAGGTGCCGGTGGCATTGCAGGAACCGAAACCGCCGCGCTACGACGTGAAGAGCATGTACGGCGTGATTCCCGTGGATACCCGCAAGCCGTTCGATATCCGCGAGGTGATCGCGCGGATCGTCGACGATTCGGCATTCGACGAATTCAAGGCGCGCTACGGCACCACGCTTGTCACCGGCTTCGCGCATATCTGGGGGCATCCGGTCGGCATCATCGCGAACAACGGCATTCTGTTTTCGGAGTCCGCGCTCAAGGGCGCGCACTTCATCGAGCTGTGCTGCCAGCGCAAGATTCCGCTCGTGTTCCTGCAGAACATTACCGGCTTCATGGTGGGCCGCAAATACGAAAACGAAGGCATCGCGCGTAACGGCGCGAAGATGGTGACGGCGGTGGCTACGGCCAAGGTGCCGAAGTTCACGGTGATCATCGGCGGGTCGTTCGGCGCGGGCAACTACGGCATGTGCGGTCGCGCGTATTCGCCGCGTTTCCTGTGGATGTGGCCGAACGCGCGCATCTCGGTAATGGGCGGCGAGCAGGCGGCGTCGGTGCTGGCCACCGTCAAGCGCGACGGCATCGAAGGCAAGGGCGGCTCGTGGAGCGCTGAAGAAGAAGAGGCGTTCAAGCAGCCGATTCGCGATCAATACGAACATCAGGGCCATCCGTACTACGCGAGCGCGCGCCTGTGGGACGACGGCGTGATCGATCCGGCGCAAACGCGCGATGTGCTCGGTCTTGGCTTGTCCGCCGCGATGAACGCGCCGATCGAAGACACGCGTTTCGGCGTGTTCAGAATGTGACGATGCGCGACCAAGCGCGGGAGCAGCGACGATGCAATACGAAACACTGAATGTCGAATTCGCCGGCCAGGTCGCGACGGTCACATTGAGTCGTCCGGACGTGCGCAACGCGTTCAACGAAACGATGATCGCCGAAGTGACCGCGGCCTTCACCGCGCTCAACGATCGCGACGACGTGCGCGCGGTGGTGCTCGCCGCGAACGGCAAGGCGTTCTGCGCGGGCGCGGATCTGAACTGGATGAAGAAGATGGCCGGCTACTCGGACGACGAGAACCGCGCCGACGCGATGCTGCTCGCGAACATGTTGTCGTCGATCTATCGCTGCAACAAGCCGGTGATCGCGCGCGTCAACGGCGACGCGTACGCGGGCGGCATGGGTTTGATCTCGGCGTGCGACATCGTGGTGGCTGTCGACAGCGCGCGCTTCTGCCTCTCGGAGGCGCGCCTCGGTCTGATTCCAGCCACCATCGCGCCGTACGTGATTCGCGCGCTGGGCGAGCAGGCATCGCGCCGCTATTTCACGACCGCCGAGCAATTCGATTGCGCGACGGCGTTGCGCCTCGGGCTCGTCAGCGAAGCGGTGAGCATGGAGCAACTCGACGCCACTATCCAACAGATTGCCGGGACGCTCTGCGCGAACGGTCCGCAAGCGGTGCGCGCGTGCAAGCAGCTCGTGCAGGACATCGCGGGCCATGAGTTGAACGCTGCGATGATCGAGGACACGGCGGCGCGTATCGCGCGCACGCGTGCCGGCGCGGAAGGGCGCGAAGGCGTCGCGTCGTTCCTCGAGAAACGCACGCCCGCCTGGCGCAACTGAAGCACACATTCCAGGGCGCGCGCCGCGCCTTGACCAGAACAACAGCCCCGAAAAAACGGCACACTTCATCGAGACACTTCATGTTCAACAAGATCCTGATTGCCAACCGGGGCGAGATTGCGTGCCGCGTCGCCGCGACCTGCAAGCGGCTCGGCATTGCGAGCGTGGCCGTCTATTCGGATGCGGACGCCAACGCGAAACATGTGGCCGCGTGCGATGAGGCGGTGCACATCGGCGGCTCGACAGCCGCGCAAAGCTATCTGCGCGTCGAGCGCATTATCGAAGCCGCGCGCGCCACCGGCGCGCAGGCGGTGCATCCGGGCTACGGCTTCCTGTCGGAGAACGAAGACTTCGCGCATGCTTGCGAAGCGGCCGGCATCGTCTTCATCGGGCCGCCGGTCGAGGCCATCGCCGCGATGGGTTCGAAGGCCGCCGCGAAGGCACTGATGCATGCGGCCGCCGTGCCGCTCGTGCCGGGTTATCACGGCGACGATCAGGATCCGCAACTGCTGCATCGCGAGGCGGATGCGATCGGTTATCCGGTGCTGCTCAAAGCCAGCGCGGGTGGCGGCGGCAAGGGCATGCGCGTGGTCGAACGCGGCGAGGATTTCGCGGCGGCGCTGGCTTCATGCAAGCGGGAAGCGGCAAGCAGCTTCGGCAACGATCGCGTGCTGATCGAAAAGTATCTGACGCGGCCGCGTCACGTGGAAGTGCAGGTGTTCGCGGACCGGCACGGCGGCGCGGTCTATCTGTTCGATCGCGATTGCTCGGTGCAGCGGCGGCATCAGAAAGTGCTGGAAGAAGCGCCCGCGCCCGGATTGTCCGGTGAAATCAAGCGCGAAATGGGCGAGGCGGCGGTGGCGGCCGCGCGCGCGGTGAATTATGTCGGCGCGGGCACGGTCGAGTTCATCATGACCGGCACGGGCGACTTCTACTTCATGGAAATGAACACGCGTCTGCAGGTCGAGCATCCGGTCACGGAGATGGTGACCGGCCAGGACCTGGTGGAATGGCAACTGCGCGTCGCCGCCGATGAACCGCTGCCGCTTACGCAGGCCCAGCTGAAAATCGATGGTCACGCGATCGAAGCGCGCATCTACGCCGAACATCCGGCGCGCGGCTTCCTGCCGTCGACGGGCACGCTCAAGCATCTGCGGATGCCGGATGGCGTGGAGTTCGCCATCGACGCGGCCGGTCTCGGCGAGCCCGGACGCAAGGCGCCGGTGCGTATCGACAGCGGTGTGCGTGAAGGCGACACCATCACGCCGTTCTACGATCCGATGATCGCCAAGCTGATCGTGCACGGCGCCACGCGCGAGGAGGCGCTCGCGCGTCTGAGCCGCGCGCTGCATGCATGCGAGGTGGTCGGCCCGCATACCAATGTCGAGTTCCTGCAAAGCATCGTTGCGAGCGAGCCGTTTGCAACGGGCGATCTCGATACGGGCCTGATCGAACGTCATCACGACGCCCTGTTCGCGCCGCGCAAGAAGCCATTCAAGGAAGCGTTGGCGCTGGCGTGCGCGGCGTTGCTCAAGCGCGAGGGCGGCACGGCGCACGGCGCGTCGCCGTGGGATGCGCTGTCGCACTGGCGCCTGAATAGCGGCTATACGCAGACGCTCGGCTGGCGCGATCTGGACAGCGGTAGGACGGGTAACGACAGCGAAAGCAACTTCACCGTCACGTTCGCGCGCGACGGCAACACGCAAACGCTCGAACACAACGGCGTGCGCGAGGATTTCAGCTGGTCGGACGGCAGCGGTCCGCACGAATTCCGCGCGACGATCGGCGACGCGCGCGCAACGGGCCGCGTGTTCGTCGACGTCGATACGTTCCATGTGTTCTGCCTTGGCGAAGCGCTGTCGTTCGAGTGGCAGAACCTGCTTGCGCACGCCGCGGACGCCGAAGGCGGCGAAGGCCGTTTGACTGCGCCGATGCCCGGCAAGGTGATCGCGGTGCTGGTCGAGCCGGGCACCGTGGTGGAGAAGGGCACGCCGCTGATCGTGATGGAAGCGATGAAGATGGAGCACACCATCGGTGCGCCGGCGGCCGGTACGGTGTCGGAGGTGCTGTATGCGGTCGGCGATCAGGTTGCCGACGGCGCGCAGCTTCTGGTGCTGGACGTGCAGCAGCACTAAATCCGCGGCTCAGGCCTCAGGCGAGGCGCGTATAGCCGACGGCGCGCGCTTCGTTTTCGAGCTGCTCGATGCGTTCGTAGTCCGAGGGCGGCAACACGGAAAAGCCCTGCAAACGCAGGCGTTTCGCGCGCTCGGGCTGATTGGCGAGCGCCTCGTTCAGCGCTTCGCGCAATGCCTCGATCGTCGCCGAGGGCACCGTGTCCGAGGCGATCAAAGGCAAGCCCGGCGACGGCGCAGTCGTGCCGATCCGGCGAACCTGGCGGGCCAGTTTCGGCATTTCATCGCACACGAAAGCGAAGGTCACGCAATCGATCGCGGCGACGTCCGCGCGATTTTCCGCCACCGCGCGCAGCGAGCCGAGATGCGAGCCGGTTCGCAACACTGAGCTGAAGAACATGCCGCCGCTCGAAAGCGGCGCCACGGCGTGGCGAAACACGTTCATGCCGCTATTCGAATCGTCCTGGTTGTAGGCGGCGCGTGCGCCGCGGCAGGCCGCGAGCGTGTCGAACTGCGCGTCCGCGCGCGTTACCAGCACGCTCGAATAGTGCGCCCCCTCGCAGCCCGGCGCGTCGAAGCGCGGCGTCGCGATCAGTTGAACCTGTTCGTGCAAGCCGTGCATCAACGGATAGCCGCAAGTCTGCGAGATCAGCAGATTGGGGCGCCGCCAGAAGCCGTGCAATTCCTCGTCCGGTTCGACAATGCGGCACGCGGGCTTGACCATGCGCAGCACGTCGGCGAGCCACTCGCGCCACTCGAGGTCGAGCGCGGGCGTGACGTTATACATCGGCAGGGCGGCGATCCAGGTCATGATGCGATTCTGGCATACCTGCTGTTTAATGTCTGACCATTCGGAATTCGTCGAGGCCGAGACGCACCGGCTCCGTCGGTCTAAAGGCCCACTTCTGCGCGGCGACTGAAAGGATTTCCAGTTGCGCACCTTCGAATGCGACGAGTAGATCCTCCTTGCGCTTGCTCGCCGCGCCACAATAGGCCACGAGTGCCTCGGCGCTGACCTCGAAAATCTGCGCCCGATCATCACAGCACACCCGGAACGCGACCGTCGCGCATTCCGTCACACAGGGCCTGAACCCTTCATCGACATAGACCGACATAGCCATCTCCCGCCATACACACGCCTGAGCCTTCAGGATGACAAGTCGTAAGCTGGCGGTATGTGGGAAAACCGGCATTTGCGATGAAATGGCCGTGACTTCATGGGCTGCGCCGAACAGAAGCTGAATACGTCTGCGGAAGCTTTTGTAAGCGGCTCCGTCTTTGTCCCCGGTATTCGACCGTTTTGCGCGAAGCGCGCTGGCTACACTCGTTTCAGCGATTTCGCGTTGGCTCAGGCCAATCAACACGGAAGGGGGGACGATGATCCACAGGAGTCGATACAGCCGGCCGGCGCGCCGCCGCACCCGGCAACTTCTCATGGTGGCCACGCTGGCGTGCGCCTGCGGTCTGCAGGGCTGCGCCACGTCGCTCGAAACGTTCGGGCTCGGCGCGGGCGTCGGGATTGTCGGCGCGTTCAGTCTGCTCGGCTGCGCGATTGGTTGCCGCTGACGGATGGCCCCGGACTTTCTGGCCGTGCTCGACGCCTATCAGGAGCGCGCCGAAGAAGAGCAGGCGAAAGAACGCAAGCCGCGCCCGCGACGCAAGCAGAAGGCAACGAAAGGTCGCTATGTTTGCGCGGCGGGCGTGGAGACCGCGCGTTTCATCAACATCCTCGCGGCAAGCCTGCACGCGCCGCACATTCTCGAACTCGGCACGTCGGATGGCTATGCGACGCTCTGGCTCGCGCAAGCGGCGCGGGTCGCGGGCGGCCGTGTGACCACCATGGAATTGCACGACGACAAATCGGCCTATGCACGCGAGATGACGACCCGCGCCGGCCTTGCCGCTTACGTCGACTTCAAGGTCGGCAATGCGGTCACGCTGATCGCGGACATGCCGCTCAAGCCGGATTTCGTCTTCATCGATCTTTGGAAAGATCTCTATGTGCCGTGTCTCGACGCGTTTTATCCGAAGCTCAATCCGGGGGCGATCATCGTCGCTGACGATATGATTCGGCCGGGCGGCGAGAACGCGTTGCGCTATATCCGCGCGGTTCGCTCGAAGCCGGGCATGACGAGTCTATCGTTGCCGGTGGGTTCCGGTCTGGAGATCAGCCGGTATCGCTGACGACGCGAATGGCTGCCAGCGGCTGACCGGTGTCAATGCGTGGTTCGCCATTCATTCCTTAAATTCTCTTACCAGAAAATACCCGCCGTGTTCGAGACAGGCCTCGCGTCGTAGCGGGTAAACCCTCTTGAACGGATCATGGCAGCGACCATTAGGAACACTCGGTAAAGCCGGCTCGCACAGCGCAAAATGATGATCGATCACGCTGTTGTGCTTCCGGTCTCGCGGCGGGGACCAGGTCGTCAAGCGCCCGTGCTATCCCACAGCGGGGCAAGACCGGGGGGATCTACGATTCGGCTGTTTGCCGTCGCCAATGCGTGTATGGCGGCAATGTCCGCACCGTCCAACTCGAAGTCGAATACCGCCAGGTTTTGTGCCAGTCGATCGACCCGCGTGGTTCTCGACAGCGCTACCACGCCGGACTGCTGAACAAGCCACCGTAAGACGATCTGGGCGATGGTTTTGTCATGACGGGCCGCGATCTCCATGAGCGTCGGGTCCGAGAACACGCGGCCAATCGCCATGCCGCAATATCCTGTCACGGCAAGCCCGGCCTGGCGCGTGCTTCCGATGAGCAAGGACTGGTTCAGGTACGGGTGGTATTCGAACTGATTCGTGACCAGCGGAGCCGCCGAAAGCCGGATAGCTTCCGTCATCGATGCACGGTTGAAATTGCTCACGCCTATGTGCCGGACCTTGCCGGCGCGCACGACCGCATTGAGCTCCGCGATCTGTTCGGTCAACGGCACATCCGAGCCAGGCCAGTGCAGCAGGAGCAGGTCGATATAGTCCGTCTTGAGTTTGCGCAGGCTCTCGTTCACGGACGCATCGAAGTGTCTTGCGGAGTAGTTGCTGACCCAGACCTTGGTCGTCAGAAATATTTCGCTTCTTGGAATGCCGGATTCGGCGACGCACTCGCCGATCTCGGCCTCGTTACGGTAGATTTGCGCGGTGTCGATATGGCGGAAGCCAGCACGAAGGGCGGCGGGAATCATTCGATAGATGTCGTCGCCATTCATCCCGTAGGTGCCAAAGCCTATGGCCGGAATGAGCGCGTTACCGGCACGGACGTTTTGCATGAACTATTCCTTATGGACTAAGTGTCAAGGAAGATGAGCCGGAAGAGTTTGTATTGAAGGTCACACGTAGGAATCCTGCGTTAAATCGTGAGAGAAGATCTCAGATCAAGTGGAGGGAAGAGTAAGCGTTGGCGTGTCGAGGAAGAAGCCTATATGTTTCGATGAGACCTATCGTCAGAGACGATACATATTGAGCAGCATTTATCGACGTGAGGCCATTCGCGAAGCCTCAGGCAATTACGCTCGCACTATCACTTCCGGTTCAGATCTTCGAACCCCGAAACCAGGGCGTCCAGTAGTTGCCGGACGGCCGGAACCATACCGCGTCGTGTGGGGAAGATCGCGTGAACGAGGCCCGGCGTCGTGGCCAGGCCCGCCAGTAAGTGCTGCAACCGGCCGGCGTGAATATCGGCGTCGACCAGTTCACGGGGCAGCATGGCCACGCCGACGCCTCGCAAAGCCGCAATCCGCAAGCTCGCCAGATCGTCCGTCGCCAGGCGAGGTTGATGCGCCCATGACGTCGTGCGGCCCTCGGCGTTCACCAGGTTCCACGCGAAGCGCTCGCTGCTGCTGGACATGGCGAGCGTGGGCCATTCTTCGAGCGACTCAAGGGACGTGGGCACCGGATGGCGCGCCGCCAGTTGCGGACTGGCGACCAGAATCTGCACGGATAAGCCTAGTTGCCTGACTGCGAGATCGGTGTCTTCCAAAGGGGGAAGCCTGACCCGGATGGCGAAGTCCAGACCTTCCTCGACCACATCCACGCGACGGTTGGTTGCATCGACGAGGACCTGCACCTGCGGGTTGTCCTGGACATACTGCGCAATGATTGTGGAGATGCCGGAGGTCAGCAGTCCCACGGGGCAGCTTATCCGTATGGTGCCCTGCGGCTTTGAGCGTGTCTGGTCCACAAAATCCTTGGCGGCCCTCGATTCCGCCACCAGGGCGAGGCAATGCTGATGGAACCGCCGCCCGGTTTCCGTCAGGGACAGGCTCCTGCTGGTGCGATTGAGCAGACGAACGCCAAGCTCTTCCTCCAGTGCGCGAACACGCCGGCTGAGTTTCGACGTCTGTACGCCGAGGCTGCGGGCCGCTGCCGTGAAGCTTCCGTGCTCGACGACTTCAGCGAAGAGTCGAAGATCATTGAGGTCAGTGATTCGGTTCATCCGGGGCTCTGAGTGGGGCCTTTAACGTTCTACCACTCGCAATGTTGCTTTGCAATTCAGGACATAGGCGAAATATCGTTGCGGATATAGCATCCCTAACAGGTCAAACCATCGGCCTGCAGGCAGAAGCCAAACCAATGCAACACAGGAATTCATCATGACGAAGACGAACGCTCCCGGGTCGTTCATGCTTGGGGACCGCCACGTGAGCCGCATGGGGTACGGCGCCATGCAACTCGCCGGCCCTCGCGTGTTCGGGCCGCCAAAGGATCGAGACACGGCGATTGCCGTCCTGCGCGAGGCAGTGGAGCGCGGCGTCAACCATATCGATACCAGCGACTACTACGGTCCCCACGTAACGAACCAGATCATTCGCGAGGCGCTGCATCCGTATCGTGACGACCTCACGATCGTGACCAAGGTGGGCGCTGTGCGCGGTAGCGATGCCTCATGGATCCCCGCGCAGAGTCCGGCAGCACTCACCGTTGCCGTGCACGACAACCTGCGCAATCTGCATGTCGATGTCCTCGATGTCGTCAATCTGCGCACCATGATGGACGACAGACGTCCGGCCGAGGGGTCGATTGCCGAGCAGTTTACGGTCCTTGCCGAGTTGCAGCAGCGGGGCTTGATACGGCATCTGGGTCTCAGCAATGTGACCGCCGCGCAGGTCGAGGAAGCCCAGTCAATTGCCCCGGTCGTCTGCGTGCAAAACATGTTCAATGTGATGCAACGCCACGACGGCCCGTTAGTCGATGCTCTCGCGCAGCAGGACATCGCCTATGTGCCGTTCTTCCCGCTAGGCGGCTTCACGCCTTTGCAGTCCGCGACGCTGACCGAAGTGGCGTCGTCGCTGGACGCAACGCCGATGCAGGTGGCGCTGGCGTGGCTGCTGCAGCGCTCGCCCAACCTCCTGCTGATTCCCGGGACGTCGTCGCTCATGCATCTGCGCGAGAACCTGGCGGCTGGCTCGCTCCTGCTCCCGGCTGACGTGCTCGAACAACTGGACGGCACGATTTGAACGCGCGTGAGGCGCAATCGGCTTCAGTGGCGTGGACTATTTCGGGGCGATCACTTCGACGCCCGGCAGCGCCCCCAAGTCTCGCGCGCGTGTTGAACCCGCAGTGTCATATAGCGCTGATTGACAACTTTGACGGCAGCGGATCTGCAAGGCCCACGAACGGATCGAAACGGGAAGGGCAATCGGAAAAACCGTGCTGGAAGGGTTCCACTGATGATTGTCGTCTCTGTGTGGCGCGGTCAGTGTCGCTTCATCGCCGGCTGGTGCCGATTGTGTTCGCGATGCTTACCGCGCGGAACCCATTGACTTTGATTGTTCTGTTTTGTAATCATTCTATGTGAATCGAATTCGTGTCGAATGATAGTTGGCGGGATGACGTGAGACTTTGCTAAAGCGCCAACTCAGGTCGACTAGCTTTGCATGGGACCGGAGTAAGCGCTAAAGCGCTAATTCCGGTCGACACAGGAGACAAACCGTGAAACGTGCTTCAGTCGTCGACGTCCAAGGCTTCATCAACGAGCACCCGTTCGGCCGTTTTCAACGACTCGTTTTTCTCATGTGCTTCGTGATTGTCGTGCTGGATGGCTTCGACACTGCGGCAATCGGTTTCATCGCGCCGTCGTTACTGACGCAATGGCATCTGGCAAAGCCCGATCTCGCACCGGTCCTGAGTGCCGCGCTGTTCGGCCTCGCGTTCGGCGCGCTCGTGTCCGGCCCTTTGTCCGACCGCGTTGGACGACGGTCTCTGATGATCGCCTCCGTATTCCTCTTCGGCGTTGCCTGTCTCGTGTCCGCGTTCTCGACGAACATTGGTCAATTGACCGTGCTGCGCTTCATCACGGGCGTCGGCCTCGGTGCAGCCATGGCTAATGCGGTGACCATGATGGACGAGTTCTGTCCGACCCGGCGCCGCGCGACCGTAACCAGTCTGATGTGCTGCGGATTCCCACTCGGCGCGGCTTTGGGTGGTTTGCTCGCGGCATGGTTGATTCCCCATGCCGGCTGGCGAAGTGTTCTGATGCTGGGCGGCGTCGCGCCGATACTTCACGGTGTCCTGCTATGGCTCAAGATGCCGGAATCGGTACGCTTCATGGTTGCAAATGGCAAACCCGTGGCGCGTATTCGCACAACTCTCGCGCGTATCTCCGTTGAAGCAATTCACGCGCGCGGGTTCGCACTGACCGAGCGCGCGCCGGGAACGGGCGACAAGGGGCTCGGTGTCGTGCTGTCGCGTTCATACATCGTTGGTTCATTGATGCTATGGCTCGCGGCCTTTATGGGCCTTCTGATTTTCTATGCGCTGATCAACTGGATGCCGATTCTGCTGAAAGATGCAGGCCTGAGCCAGAAGAGCGCGACGCTGATCTCCGCATTGTTCCCGCTCGGTGGTGTCGGCGCGGTGCTGTGCGGCGTGCTGATGGATCGCTTCAATGCAAATCTCGTGATTGCCGCGTGCTACCTCCTCGCTGCGATCAGCCTCTTTGGTATTGGAGAGACGGCGGGACACGTGGCTCTACTCGTGCCAATGGTACTGGTGTCCGGCGTGCTGATGAACACCGCGCAAGCCTCCATGAATGCGCTTGCGGCCGCCTTTTATCCGACCGAAGGGCGTGGCACCGGCGTCGCGTGGATGCTCGGCATGGGCCGTTTTGGCGGCATTGCGGGCTCGTTTCTCGTAGCCGAACTCGTACGCCGGCACTTTACGCTTGAAGGCGTCTTCGCGACGATCGCCGTCGCTGGAGCCCTTTCGTGCATCGCTTTGCTAGTCAAGCAGCTTGCACCGCCGCGCGTCTTCGGAGCGCCGCCCGACGGAGTCGGATCGCTGAGTCATTGACCGGCCGGTAGTGGCTGCCTCGCGGCGCTTGCTATCTGCAATGTCGTACTCAATCACCATTCGAAGAGGAGACTCGACATGTCCACCGAGGCGTCCACAGCGGCATTCGAATATGTATCGGAGGTGTACGAGGCGGTTGATTCGAAGGACGAGCGTCGGTTAGCGCGCTTCTTGACGGACAACTGCACGTTTGTCTATGCCGATAACGACCCCGTCATCGGGCGCGCAAAGGTTGCCCGTGACGACTTGGCGGGTGCGCGATCGGCAAATCGACGACTACCGTATCTACATCGACGTTGCGCCGCTGTTCACGCATTGACGCCAGAGGCAACATGAGCCGGGCTCTTGAACGGAAAGCGAGCATCGTCACGGGCGACGGCCATCACCTCCTTCGTGACGGACGCTGATCTAGCCGTGGACGGCGCTCATCTCGCAACATAACTGCTCCAGGCGGCTTGTTTGGACGCCTCCCGAATTGCAGGCCGGGCGCGAACGCGACGCTCGAGCTTCGACGTCTAGGCCGGCCCGCTCCAGGGCCGCCGAATAGCTTCCACGCCCCACAACCTCTGCGAAGCGCCGGCGATCGTCCAGGCGAGCGATCCGGTCCATTGGCATGCGCTGACTGAACCTTATCGTTCTGCCAGAAGCAACGATACTTTGCCTCCACGGAGATATGCGCATCAACATTGCGGCCGTAGCATTCATGCCAGTCGTCATTTCTTTTCAGGAGATTGTCATGGACCGTTTTAAGTTTCTTCCGTTGTTGGGCCGCATCTTGATCGGCGCGCCGTTTGTCATGAGTGGGCTGGGCAAGCTCGGAGCGTATGCTGCGACGGTTGGCTATATTGCCGCCATGGGTCTGCCCGTACCGCCGCTCGCGTTCGGTGTTGCCGTGCTGACCGAACTGGGCGGCGGCTTGCTGCTGCTGTCGGGCTACAGGGCTCGCGCCGTATCGCTGGCAATGGCGGTATTCTGCGTGGTCACGGCATTGTTTTTTCACCACAACTTCGCCGATCAGAACCAGATGATTCATTTTCTCAAGAACGTGATGATGGCCGGTGGTCTTTTGCAGATCACCTACTTCGGTGCCGGCGCGTTCAGCCTCGATGCGCGCTCCGGGCGGACAGCATCGGGCGTTTCGCCTCTGACCGCGAGCTAGGAAGACGGCTCCGATGAGACGACCGACCGACCGTTCGGATCGTCTCACCTGGATCGGCCCTTGCAGCAACACGGTGCGTGTTGTCGGGCGCACAACTTTTCCCACAGTGGCATCACCGCAGATATAGGAAGGAGGTCGAAATGTCGAAAGTTCTGGTTCTATATTATTCCTCGTATGGCCATGTCGAAGCGCTGGCGGAAGCCGTCGCTGAAGGCGCGCGCTCGGCGGGCGCGGCGGTCGACGTCAAGCGGGTGCCTGAGACCGCGCCGGAGGACGTGGCGAAGGGCGCCCACTTCAAGCTCGATCAGCAAGCGCCCGTTGCGACGGTTGCCGAACTCGCCAACTATGACGCGATCGTCGTCGGCACACCGACCCGCTTCGGGCGCATCTCGTCGCAGATGGCGACGTTTCTGGATCAGGCCGGCGGTCTTTGGATGAGCGGTGCATTGAACGGCAAGGTCGGCGGTGCCTTCACGTCGACCGCCAGCCAGCACGGCGGACAGGAGGCGACGCTGTTTTCGATTATCACCAACCTCCTGCACTTCGGCATGACCATCGTCGGCCTGCCGTATAGCCACCAGGGGCAGATGACGCTGGACGAAATTGTCGGCGGCTCTCCGTATGGCGCCACGACCATCGCAGGCGCACAAGGTCAGCGCCAGCCGAGCGCTATCGAGCTCGCCGGTGCTCGCCACCAGGGCGAACTGATCGCCCGGACGGCTAACAAGCTGTTTGGCTGAACGTCATTCAAATTCGCACCGCCTACGCGTGCGTGAGACGGCCAGGCGTTTTCCCGCCTGGCCGACACCGGTCCGGGTATCGAATCGCCATCGGCATGCTTGTCAATGAGAAGCTGCCAGCCGGCGCCGGCCTGCATACCGCACGCTGAAACCACGGCGGAATTCACCCAAAACACCACGCTCATCATCTGCAGCGGCGCTCAACTCGGCCGCTCGCACAGGTGACGCGCGCCGCATTGGCGGTGGCTCGAAACAGAGGAGAACATGCTCACACACAGACGTTGGAAATCATTGGACGGGGCGAAACGCGGCTGGCTGCGCGCGAAACATCACTTCGTGGTCAGCGCCGACGGCAATCCCGCGCACGCCGCCCTGGGTCCACTGATTGTCTGGAACGACGACGAGATCGCGGTCGGCACCGGTTTCCCCCTGCACGGACACCGTGACATGGAGATCATCACCTATGTGCGCCAGGGCCTGCTCGGGCATCGAGATACCTTGGGTTCCGAGGGAGCGATCCACGCAGGCGATGTCCAGGTCATGAGCGCCGGCACGGGCATACGCCACGCCGAGTTCAACAAGGGCGACGTGCCGCTCAAGCTTTACCAGATCTGGCTGCTGCCTCGTGAGGCCGGTGGTGAACCGGCATGGGATACCCGGCCGTTTCCCAAAAGCGACCGGTCAGGGCGTTTCGTCGCTCTCGCCAGCGGGTTCGCCCGCGATGAAGGCGCGCTTCCTATTCGCGCCGATGCGCGTGTGCTTGGCGCAATGCTAAGGGCTGGCGAAAGCGTTCGACACGAGTTGGGTCCGGCATGTCGCGCGTATCTCGTCGTGGCGTCGGGACGCATCGAAGTGAATGGCGAGCCCGTTGGGCCGCTAGACGGCGTGGCGATCACGAAGGTCGCCGCGGTGCAGATCTCCGCCCTCGAAGATTCCGAACTGGTGATGGTGGACGCGGGCTGATCGCGTTTCTGTACTCTCTCTACGCAGATCTAGTTCAGACCAAATCGCGGTAATTAGCCTACTTTTCCAGTCGTGCGATGAAGGCGCGGGCAGCCGGCCCCGGCGGCGCGTCCTTGCGGTACACAACCTTCATCGGCATCACGACTTCGCGCGGCAGGCCTTCAATGCGAATCGTCACCAGGCTGCCACTTTCGAGATCCTCCTTGACCATGTGCAGCGGCATATGGCCCCAGCCCAGTCCCGCCTTCAGGAAGGCATGCTTGGCCCCCAGATCTCCGAGCCTCCACGTCGAGGGCGACAGGACACCGAATTCGCTTCCTTGGGACAGTGCGGTTCGGTCGCTGAGCACAAGTTGCACGTGCTTTTTGATGGCGGCCGCCGAAACGAGGCCGCGGCGCTTCGCAAGCGGATGAGCGGGGCTCACGACGGTAACCAGCTCGAGCTCGCGCAACAGTTCGACCTGGAGTTCGTCCGTCACGATCGGCAGAGTGCCGATCACGCCGATGTTGCAAATCCGGTCGAGTACCAGCTTCATCACACCACCCAGCGCCTCGACATAGAGCCGCAGCGGCGTGTGCGGATAATCCTTCTGGGATTGAGCTGCCGCGCTCGTCAAGCTGTCCATCGGGTACATCACGTCCATCGCCACCGAGAGTTCGGGCTCCAGACCGTCTCGCATTGCGCGCGCTCGCGCCTTGAACCCATCGATCGTGTCAGCCACGGAACGCGCGTCAAGCAGCAGGCTCTTGCCGGCGTCGGTGAGCTGCGGGTAACGGGCCGTGCGGTCGAACAGTTTCACCCCGAGCTGGGCCTCGAGATTCGAGAGGGTTTGACTGACCACCGACTGCGCGCGCCGAAGCTTGCGTCCGGCCGCTGAGAAGCTGCCTTCGTCGACTGCCGCGATGAAGGTCCGAAGCTGGTCCAGTGTGAGGCCATCAAGCATGTCCATCGCTCCAGACGATAGGTGAAATCTAAAAATATAGGCTTTTAAGATGGAGTGCAAGCTCTTACCTTACGTGTATCGTTTTTTTCTCGAGGCAGAGCCATGAACATCGACACAGCCGTACTCACCCCGATTCAGGAAACAGCGCTTGCGCCGCGCCGGATTGCTTTTCGCACCGGCGGCAGCGCGCACGGCGGCATTGCTCGCCTGGCCAGTCCCGGCGATATCGGAGAATTGATCAAGCCTTTCGTGTTCCTCGATCACGCCGTGGTCGTGCCCACCGGTAAACCGATGTTCGGCTTCCACCCGCACTCGGGCATCGCCACGCTCACCACCGTGCTGAGTGGCGGCATCTCCTATGCGGACACGACCGGCAAGAATGGCGAGCTTTCGGCCGGCGGTCTCGAATGGATGAAGGCCGGCAATGGTGTCTGGCACGACGGCAATGTATTGCCGGGGGAAACCGTACGCCTGTTTCAACTCTGGGTCGCGCTACCGCCATCGATGGAGAACTCGCCGCCGGAAAGCCAGTACATCTCGCCGGCCCAGGTCCAGTCGGATGGGCCGGTCCGCGTCATCCTCGGCCGCCACGGGTCCGCGGCGAGCGACATTCGCGCGCCTGAAGGCATCAACTACTTCCATGTTCAACTGAGCGCGGGAGAGACCTGGCGATACGCGCCGCCTGCCGGGCACAATGTCGCGTGGCTGGCGATTGACGAGGGCCGCCTGAACGCGTCCGAGCCGATCGAGGCAGGGCAACTCGCCGTGTTCGAGGAATCCGACGGCGCGCCCATTGAGTTGCACGCCGAGGAGGCGACGTCGTTCGTCATCGGCTCCGCTATCAAGCATCCGTATCCACTGGTGCTCGGTTACTACTCGGTGCATACGAACGCAGACGCGCTTGCGCTGGGCGAGGCCGAGATACGCCGCGTCGGTCGCGAGCTGGCCGCACAGCGTCGCGTCACAACAGCGCGAAATACTTGATGCGGTAGCTCGTCCGCGAACGCGTCATCGTCTTCTGGAAAGGGCAAGCCGCGGCTGGAACGCGGCAAGCTCACAAGCCTTCTTATAGCCGCTGTCTGTCACGCGATGTTCGGATGCATTGCCTGACGCGTCCATCAGGCAATCCAAAAATTCGCTGCCGCCCGGCTGCGAACCTGCGTTCCTGACCTCCCTGAAAACGACGGGAGACTCTGCCTGCGCGCGCCAGCAGAGCACCGTGAAAAATCGAATCTGTCTGGTCGGACATTTTGTGGTTTTCCCTTATTCTAAAAAAACCGATTCCCGCTTCCTCAAAAACTTGCCAGGCCGCTTATAGCGAGTCAGCACCGGGAAGATTGTGTGCACTACCGCGCATACTTGGCGCAGCACGGTGCGTATTGTGGCGTCAGGGAAAAGGACCATTACTGCTAAATCGCGCATTTCCCTCGTTCGAATCCGCTTGCAAAAGCGGTCAAATAAAACTACGTGACGAGACGTGCCCATGAAACACAAAAATCTAGCGTTAGAGGGATTATCCGAACGTAATGATGAATTCGATCCTGGATCGATCATCGATACGTTGATTAATCACCGCGTAATGATCGCCGCGATAACAGCGGCCTTCATTTTGATGGGCGCCTTGTACGCGTTCTGCGCGACGCCGATCTATCGAGCAAGTATCTCGATCAGGGTCGAGGACAATGCGCCGACCGCGCTGCCGGATTCGAAAGATCTGGTGCGCAATGCGTCGTCGTTGTTCCAGGAGAAGTCCTCGGCCGAAGGCGAAATGCAGATCCTGAGGTCGAAAGCCATCGCCATGCAGACGGTGGATTACCTCAAGCTCTACATCGAAGCCGAGCCGAAGCGCCTGCCGGTGCTCGGCGGCCTGATCGCGCGTCACACCGACACACGGATGACGCCCGGACTCTTCGGCTGGGGCGGCTTCGTCTGGGGTGACGAATCGATCAGCGTGGCGACGTTCGAAGTGCCGAGGAAACAGGAAGGCAACGCGTACACCGTCACCGCATTGACCGGCGGCCAGTACCAGTTGCGCGGACCGGGACTGGAACAGCCGGTCACCGGACGCGTCGGCGTCGATGAGCAATTCGAAAGCAGCCACGGGCCGATCAATCTGCTCGTGAGCAAGATCGACGGCGAGAGCGGGGCCGTGTTCAATCTCACGCGCCACTCGCGTCAGGAGGCCCTCGAACAGCTGCAAAAGGGCCTCCAGATCGACGAGCAAGGCAACAAGTCGAATGTGCTGGGCGTCCTGCTGGAAGGCCGCGACCCGGTTCTCGTGACCAACATCCTCAACGATATCGGCGCGGTGTATGTGCGCCAGAACGTGAACCAGAAGGGTGCCAACGCCGAGAAGTCGCTGAACTACCTCGAGCAGCAGCTGCCGGGGGCGAAGCGCCAGATGGAGCAGGCGGAAGAAGCCTATAACACCTATCGCAACAGCCACGGACTTCTGGATGCGGACGAGGAAAGCCGACTCATCCTGCGACAGGCCACTGAAGCGGACTCGCGCCTCTACGACCTCAAGCGTCAGCGCCAGGACCTGACCGCTCACTTGACGGCCGAGCACCCGAGCGTGGTGGCGATAGACCAGCAGATCGCCAGCACCAACAAGTACGTCGAGAGTCTCGCGAGCCGCGTCAAGGCCATGCCGACGGCGGAGCAAGGTGCGCTGCGCCTGATGCGGGACATGCGCATGAGCTCCGACATGTACGCGGCGTTGCGTAGCAACATCGACACCCTGCGGCTGGTCAAGGCCGGTCAGTCCGCTTCCGTGCAGTTGCTGGATACGGCGGACGTCCCCGAGCGGCCGGTCAAGCCCGCGAAAGCGCTCGTGCTGCTGATCGCGGCGGTGCTGGGGCTGTTCATCGGTATCGGGCTTGCCTTCCTGCGTGATTTCCTGTTCAAGGGCGTGGCCGATCCGGAAGAGCTGGAGTCCCGCACCGGCCTGAGCGTGTACGCGACGATCCCGGTCAGCGACCAGCAGTTCCAGCTGACGCGGAAAATGTCCACCACGGGCGAAGAGAAGCTGGCTCTGGCTTTCCAATACCCGATGGACCCGGCTGTAGAAGCGCTGCGCACGATGCGCGCGTCGCTGCAATACGCGATGAACGGCGACCGCAACAACGTGGTGATGCTCGCGGGGCCGTTGCCGGGTATCGGCAAGTCGTTCCTGTCAGCCAATCTCGGCACCTTGCTCGCCGCAGGCGGCAAGCGCGTGCTGCTGGTGGACGGTGACCTGCGGCGCGGCCATCTGAACCAGTATTTCGGCTTGCCGCGCGCCGCGGGGCTTGCCGACGTGATCGCCGGCACTGGCTCGCTCGAAGACACCGTGCACAAGGAAGTGCTGCCGAATCTCGATGTCCTGCAGTGCGGCGAGTATCCGCACGACCCGGCTGAACTGTTGTTGAGCAGCAATTTCAGGGCAACCATTCGTGCCGCTTCGGAGCGCTACGACATTGTGCTGCTCGACGCACCCGCCATCCTTGCCGTGTCGGATACGGTGACCATGGCGCCCGTCGCCGACTCGATATTCATGGTCGCGCGTTTCGCCGATACGCGCGCCGGCGAGATCTCGGAATCGGTCAAGCGTCTGGCGCAAACCGGTTCGAAAGTGGAAGGCATTCTGCTGAATGGATTCAAGGTCAGTCGCGGCAATTACGCCCAGTCGCGCCGGTATGGCGGCTACGCATACGACGCCTATTACTCCGATTCGGCAATGAAATAGCGCGCGTATAGCCCGTGCAAAGGTTCAGGCCAATTGAATCTTGCACGGGGTTTTAAAAAAGACGCGTATCTATAATAAAGGGGAGCAACAATCATGCATTCGTTAAACGAGCTGAAACTCGCCGTGGTCGGTCTTGGCTATGTCGGATTGCCGCTTGCGGTGGAGTTCAGCAAGCGTCGCCCGGTGGTGGGATTCGACATCAACGGCGTGCGCATCTCGGCGTTACGTGAAGGACGGGACATCACGCTCGAAGTCAGCGATGAAGAACTGGCCGCGGCCACGGGCATGACCTTCACGTCGGACGTGGAGGAGCTCAAAGCCTGCAACGTGTACATCGCAACCGTTCCGACGCCGATCGACGACTACAAGCGTCCTGACCTCCGGCCCCTGATCGGCGCCAGCGAGACCATCGGCCGCGTGCTGAAAAAGAATGACGTGGTCATCTATGAATCGACCGTCTATCCGGGTGCCACGGAAGAGGAATGCGTGCCGGTTCTCGAGCGGACCTCGGGGCTGAAATTCAACGTGGATTTCTTTGTCGGCTACAGTCCCGAGCGGATCAATCCGGGCGACAAGGCGCACCGCGTGATGGATATCAGAAAGGTCACGTCGGGATCGACGCCGGAGATCGCTGAACTCGTCGATTCGCTGTACCGCGAGATCATCGTCGCGGGCACGCACAAAGCGAGCAGCATTCGCGTCGCCGAGGCGGCCAAGGTCATCGAGAATACGCAGCGCGACGTCAATATCGCGCTGATCAACGAGCTGTCGATCATCTTCAACAAGATGGGAATCGACACGGAGTCGGTCCTGCAGGCAGCCGGAACCAAATGGAACTTTTTGCCCTTCAGACCGGGTCTGGTGGGCGGCCATTGCATCGGCGTCGATCCGTATTATCTGACGCACAAGGCGCAGGCCATTGGATACCACCCGGAGATCATCCTCGCCGGCCGGCGCCTGAACGACAGCATGGGCGGTTACGTTGCGTCGCAACTGGTGAAGGCGTTGACCAAGCGGCAGATCGGCGTCGCCGGTGCCCGCGTGCTGATCATGGGTCTGACTTTCAAGGAAAATTGTCCGGACCTGCGCAACACCAAGGTTGTCGATATCGTTGCCGAGTTGCGGGAATACGGCGTCGAAGTCGATGTCTACGATCCGTGGGTCTCGAAAGAGGAGGCCCGGCGCGAACACAACCTGGACCCCATCGAGCATCCCGCCGACGGCGTCTACGACGCGACGATTCTGGCCGTCGCGCACAGCCGGTTCCAGGAATTGGGCGCGCAAGCCATTCGTGTCTTCGGCAAGCCCGGGCATGTACTGTACGACCTGAAGTACCTGCTGCCCGCGGACGCCAGTGATCTGCGTCTCTAGCAGACCCTAAGCACATCGCACGCGAGGCCATCACGACGTGATGGCCTCCTCATCTTATCCGGAGGCATCGATGCCTGATCGCTACGACACAACACGGCAACAACTCGCCGGGCATCCGCAGCAGTGGTTGATTACCGGCGTGGCCGGCTTTATCGGTTCGAATCTGCTGGAGGCGCTGCTCAAGCTCGACCAGACCGTGGTCGGACTCGACAATTTCTCTACCGGCTACCAGCGCAATCTCGACGAAGTACGCTCCGTCGTTTCGCCGGAGCAATGGCAGCGCTTCAGATTCATCGAAGGCGATATCCGGCGTGCGGAAGATTGTGTGAACGCCGTCAATGGCGTCGATCACGTGCTGCATGAGGCGGCGCTGGGTTCGGTTCCGCGTTCGGTGGTTGACCCGATCGCGACCCACGAAGTGAACATCAGCGGCTTCCTCAATATGCTCGTGGCCGCGCGCGACGCGCAAGTGTCGAGCTTCACGTATGCCGCATCGAGCGCGACGTATGGCGACCATCCCGGCTTGCCGAAAGTCGAAGACCAGATCGGGGAGCCGCTTTCGCCGTATGCCGTCACCAAGTACGCCAATGAACTGTACGCATCGGTGTTTGCTCGTGCCTACGGCTTCAAGACGATTGGCCTGCGCTACTTCAATGCGTTTGGTAAGCGCCAGGATCCGGACGGCGCTTACGCCGCGGTCATTCCCAAATGGACGGCCGCGCTCATTGCCGGCGACGACGTCGTGATCAATGGCGACGGCGAAACCAGCCGGGACTTCTGCTTTATCGACAACGTAGTGAAGGCGAACATCCTGGCGGCGACGGCGGACGAGGCGGCGAGGAACGAGGTGTACAACGTCGCCGTCGGCGATCGCACAACGTTGATCCAGCTCTACGACGGCTTGCGGTCCGTGCTCGCCGACAACGGTGTCTCCTGCGACAAGCGCCCGGTGTTCGGGCCTTTTCGCGCCGGCGATGTCCGGCATTCACAGGCAAATGTCGACAAGGCGGAGCGGCTGCTCGGCTATGAAAACACGATTCCCTTGGTAGAAGGCTTGTCCAAAGCGATGCCCTGGTACATCGAGTTCGTATCGCAAAGGTGATGTCTTCAGACGCCCGGTCTCACGGGCGTGCTTCGGCATGACGGATGCGCAACGCGTTGATCTTTTTAAGGCAGTAACGTCAATGTCTCAGATCGCAGGTTGGCGAAGCCGTCTGCTGCAGATTCATCCCGATCATTCGCGGATCGCACGCAGTGCGGTCTGGGTTTCCCTGTTCGCGCTCATGGGCAAGTCGGCGGGCGCGCTCAAGGAAATGGCGATCGCGTATCGGTATGGCATCAGCAATGTCGTCGATGCCTATCAGCTCACGCTCACGCTGGTCACCTGGCTGCCGGCTACGTTTGTCGCTGTACTGAGCGTCGTGCTCGTGCCGGCTCTCGTCGAGCTGCGCGGGAGGCCCAGGCAGGAGCAAGCGAAGTTTCTCGGCGAACTCGACGTGATGGCGATTTTTGTCGGCGTGGTGTTCGCGGTCCTTCTCTATTTCGCCTGGCCGCATGCGCTCGACCTGATGGCGCGCAACCTGTCGGAAGAAACCCGCTTGATGTCGCGCCGGATGATGCTCGGCATGGCGCCGGTCGGCATCGTCATGCTGACGATCTGCGTGTATGCGGCACGGCTCCAGGCACGCGAAAAGCATGTCAACACGCTGCTGGAGTGCGTGCCGGCGGTCGTGTTGCTGGGCTTCGTGCTGGCCTGGCACGATCCGAGCTCCCCCTTGCCGCTGATCTTGGGCAGCACGCTCGGCTTTCTCCTTCAGGCGGTGATATTGGGCGTGCTTTCCGGGCGTGCCGACAACATCCGCGCACGGCTCAGCTTCTCTGTCAGCTCGCCGCAGTGGCCACACATGTACCGCGCGGTCGGCGTGTTCATGATCGGCCAGTTCATCATGAGTCTGGCTACGCCGCTGGACCAGTATTTCGTGGCGGGCCTCGGCGACGGCAACATCGCGACGCTCGGCTATGCCAGCCGCGTGCTCGGCCTGCTCGTCAGCATGGGCGCCGTGGCGATCAGCCGGGCGACCTTGCCGGTTTTATCGGAGCTGCTGAGTGCAGGAGACAACGCTCGCGCCCGAAGCATCGCGCTAAAGTGGTCGCTATTCATGCTGGCGGTCGGTTGCGTGGTGGCGGTGGTGGCGTGGCTTCTCGCGCCGATGGTGGTGAAGCTGCTGTTTCAGCGCGGCGCCTTTAGCGCTGCGGACACGGTGGCGGTGTCTGGCCTGTTTCGCTGGGGATTGATTCAGATACCGTTTTACTTCTCGGTGCTGGTGCTGGTTCAGCTGCTGGCTAGCGAAGGCCGCTTTAAAGCAATGGCGGGCATCGCGGCCGCGAATTTCGCCGTCAAGGTGGTGGCCAATTACTTCCTGATTCGATGGCTCGGCATCACGGGGGTCGTTCTTGCAACCGGCGTCATGGGCCTCTGTTCGTTCGTATGCTATCTGTTTTTCACGTTGTCAAACGGCTCATTAAAGAACAAGACGGGTCCGCTATGAAGATTCTGCTGTTCATCCATTCCTTGCATTACGGCGGTGCGGAGCGCGTGGCAATGAACCTGTCGAGCGAATGGGTCGCGCAAGGGCTGGACGTCACTGTCGTGACGTTGACATCCACTGCAAGCGACTTCTATGCGCTACACGACTCGGTCGAACGCATTACCCTCGACCTCGCGGGGGGCAGCGGCGGTTTGGCGGGTGCGATATTCGCAAATGCGCGCCGGATGCTGGCTCTGCGCCGCGTGCTCAGACAGGTGAAGCCGGATGTCGTGCTCGGCATCGAGACGCGGCCGTCGATCCTCGCCATCCTGGCCGGCCTCGGTCTGCCTTGCAAGGTGATTGCGACCGAGCACATTCATCCGCCGATGCTCTTCGAAGGAAAGCTCTGGGAGTTTCTGCGCCGCTGGACGTACCCCTTCGCGGACAAGGTCGTCGCGTTGACGCAGAAAAGCAAGCTGTGGTTGCAGGACAACTGCAATTGCAAGGCCGTCACCGTGATTCCGAATTCGATCTCGCTGCCGATTCCTGTCGTGGAGCCTATCGTGCCGCCCCAGCAGGTGGTCGGCGCCGGGCGTCGCGTATTGCTCGCGGCGGGACGCATGGCCGAGCAAAAGGGCTTCGATATTCTGATCGACTCCTTCGGCCGGATCGCGAGCGATTTTCCCGCGTGGGATCTCGTCATTCTCGGAGATGGCCATGACCGGGATGCGCTCGTTGCACAGATAGTCGCGGCGGGATTGGGTGAGCGCGTGCTCCTGCCGGGTCAGGTCGGCAATATGCCTGACTGGTACGAGCGTGCGGACCTATACGTGCTGAGTTCGCGATTCGAAGGCTTCTCGATGACGATCGTCGAGGCGATGGCGAGCGGTTGTGCGGTGGTGAGCTTCGACTGCGACGCGGGTCCCGGAGACATCATCACGCACGGCCATGACGGCCTGCTGGTTCGTCAAGTCGGTGACCCGCAGGAACTCGCCAATTCCTTATCGACCTTGATGAGCGATGACGAGATGCGGGCACTCATGGCAGCGCGCGCGCGTGCGGTCGTCGAGCGGTTTTCGGTGGCCAGGGTCTTCTCGATGTGGCGTGACGTGTTCACGCAAACCGGCGTGAAACCTTCGGGGATCATTGATCGTCCTTCCGTGCGGGTGACGGAGTGAACCCCACGCTGCTTCCAATCATCAAGCGGGCGGAGACCTGACATTCCATGAATATCGTCTTGTTCATTAGCGCGATGCAGGATGGCGGTGCCGAGAGTGTCGCCGCGACGCTTGTCAATGCCTGGGTCGAGCGGGGCGACTCGGTCACGCTAGTCGCCACGTATTCCGGGCGGAGCACCTGCAACTACCCGGTTTCATCGCGTGTGAAGTTCGTCTATCTGGCTGACCTGGTGACGCGGCGAGGCCGGGGGCCGCTCGCCTTTGTCGAGCGCATGAGTGCGTTGCGCGCGCTCATGCGCGAGAGCCAGGCGGATGTGATCGTGTCGTTTCTGACGAATGTGAATGTCGCGACGATTCTCGCATCGCGAGGACTCGGCATTCCCGTCATCGTGAGCGAGCACACCAATCCTCTGGCCGATCGCCGTTCGTTGTTATGGAGACTTCTGTGCCGGTTTATCTATCCGAAGGCAGATCTCCTGACCCTGCTGACCGACGACGTGGTCGCGCCATTCAGAAAGGTCGTGCCGGGAATGAAGGACATCGCGGTGATGCCCAATCCACTGCCCGATGAACTGTTCGTGCAGCAACGGCAACAAGCGACGGCGCGCAAGCGCGTCATTTCTCTGGGGCGGTTGAACAGGACAAAGCAGTTCGACTTGCTGATTCGCGCCTTTTCACTACTGGCAGACGAGTGCCCTGATTGGGACTTGTGGATCTGGGGAGAAGGACCTGAGCGCGCCGCACTGGAGGCTCAGATCGAGCAACTGCACATGGGGGAACGGATTTTTCTGCCAGGACGGACGCTGACCCCGTGGAGCGAGCTGGCCAAGGGACAGGTCTTTGCGATGTCGTCGAGTCATGAAGGCTTGCCTATGGCGCTGATGGAAGGCATGGCGATTGGACTGCCTGTCGTGTCGTTCGACTGTCCTAGCGGACCGAGGCAGTTGACGCGAAACGGCGAGGACGGACTGCTCATCCCGCCAGGCGACGCGCATTCCATGGCCGCCGCTTTACACCGCCTGATTTCGGACGACCCGCTGCGCGCGGAGCTGGGCAGGAAGGCCGCCAAGTCGGTACGGGAGCGCTATTCATTGAAGGCGGTATTGCAGATCTGGGACGAGTTGTTCGAGCGGGTCGGGGCGCGGGTGAGGCCTGTTGAGTCGACGCATTGAATTGAACCGATGGCATCGTTGTGGTCGTGACCTGCCGTATTCACAAAAAGCTCAGAGATTCAGGAGCGGACATGAACGGACGTAAAGTAGTTCTCTTTGCCAACACCGATTGGTATCTCTACAACTTCCGCCTCTCGCTGGCGCAGAAGCTGCGGCAAGACGGTTATGAAGTGGTGTTGCTCTCTCCGCCGGGCGAGTTCGGGCCCAAGCTGCAGGCGCTGGGGTTTAGCTGGCATGCCATGCCGATGAATCGTCGAAGCCTCAATCCGTTGCGCGAACTCGGCGTGCTCGCGTGGCTCGTGCGGTTTCTTCAACGTGAAAAGCCCGACCTCGTCCACGGCTTCACGATCAAGAGCGCGGTGTACGGATCGCTGGCGAGCAAGCTTGCCGGCGTGCCCGCGCGAATCAATGCCGTCGCCGGCATGGGTTACGTCTTCACGAGCCGGGATTTGAAAGCCCGTGTACTGCGGCCTATCGTGCGCCAGTTGATGCGCTCCGCGTTGAATGGCCGGCGCAATGCGCTGATATTGCAGAATCCCGACGACGTCGCGGTTTTCAAACGGGCGAGAATCGTCGATGACCGGTCGATACGGCTCATCAAGGGATCCGGCGTGAACTGTTCGCGGTTCTCCGCCCGGCAGGAGACCGATGAGGAAACCCGGGCGCCATTGCGGGTCGTGCTGGCTGCCCGTTTGTTGTGGGACAAAGGGATCGCCGAGTACGTCGAGGCGGCCCGGGCACTGAGAAGTGAAAACCGCTCGGTGAAGTTCCTTCTTGCCGGCTCTCCCGACGACGGCAATCCCGCCTCTGTCTCCCGGGAACTCGTCGAAGGGTGGGTCAACGACGGCCTTCTCACGTGGCTGGGGCATGTCAGCGATATGCCGAAGCTGCTGTCCGAAGTGGACGTCGTCGTGCTTCCGAGCTATCGCGAAGGCTTGCCCAAGACGCTGATCGAGGCGGCCGCGTGCGCGTTGCCGCTGATCACAACCGATGCGCCGGGCTGCCGTGAGGTCGTGAGCTGTTCGGGAGAAGACGGCTTGCTCATTCCCGTGCGCGACAGCGCGGCGCTGGCCGACGCGATCCGCCGCCTGGACGACGACCGGAAGCTCTGCCGCAGACTCGGTCTCGCGGCGCGGGAAAAAGCCCTGAGCGAATTCGACGAATCGATCGTGATCAGCAAGACATTACGGGTCTACAGCGAATTGCTGGACCCCGTGCCTCAAGAAGTCGTCATCGCGGGTCAGCGCGAGCGGCAGATTTGAACCCGGCTGGCGCTTCCGTGCGGATATCCGTCGGACGCCAGGGCAGATTCAAAGAAATATCCTGAAGGAGATTGAGTGCGTATGGTCGCTCCGAAATTCATACTGCGCTTCGATGACGTCACCCCGGAAATGGCCTGGTCGCGATTCGATCCGTTCGATGAGCTTTCCATGGATCAGGACCTGCCGTTGCTCGTCGGCGTCGTGCCTAACTGCCTCGATCAGACGCTGGTTGTCGAGCCGGCGAGAGATGCGTTCTGGGATGCGGTCCGCGGCTGGGTCGATCGCGGCTGGAGCATCGCGCAGCACGGATACACTCATCAGTACGTCACCCAGCACCCCGGGCTGTTGCGTCTTGGCAGCAAATCGGAACTGGCCGGCCTCTCATACGACGAGCAGTTTGCCAAGCTGCAGGCGGGAAAAAAGATACTCCAGGAACAAGGTGTCTGGCAGCCGGTATTCATGGCGCCTTCCCACTCGTTCGATGAAGCGACGCTCCGCGCACTAGCCGATCTGGACTTCAAGTACCTCACGGACGGCAGCGGCGTCTATCCGTACAAATTCGGCGGTCTGACCGCGGTGCCGCAGTTGTTCGCCACGCCGGTGCATTTTGGCTTTGGCGTGTATTCCATCTGCCTGCATGTCAATACGCTAAGCGAGGCCGAGATCGACGGAATCATCGGATTCGTGAAGAAAAACCGCTCGCGGTTCATTTCTTTCGCAGAGGCCGCGAGCGTCGAAGCCCCCGTCCCAGGCATCGCGATGGCGATGCGCTTTTTAACGTCTACTCCGTTGCGTGCCATGCGCCGCATGAGGGGCTGAACTTCTTATGGGAGTGTACGGTGCGAAATAGCCGAAGAGCGGTGAATGCTTTTCTCCTCAGCAGCATGGTGGGTGCGATCACGCGCCCGCTCGCTGCGGTGGCCGACGTCGTGACCAATCAGCGGGCCGCGGCCGACGAGGTCGTCGATCGATGGTTCGGCGTCAGCGCGGACGGCAAGACGAATGACCGTGCCGCGCTTCAAAAGGCAGTCGACAGTTCAGTCGGCAAGACACTGGTCATCACAGGCCCATGCAGGATCGATGCGCAAGGGCTGCACATGCGCAGCAACAGCCGCGTGCGCTTTGCTCCCGGCGCGTCGCTCAAACTGCTTCCTCACGACACTCAAAACTATGAGGTCATCCGTATCTGGGACGTGCGGCACGTGCGGCTGGAAAATCCGCGCGTGGACGGCAGCAAGGAACTGAACACCGTGACCGGCGGAGAGTGGGGCATGGGCATATCGATCGCGGGAAGCACCGATGTGACGATACTTTCCCCCAACACGACCAACTGTTGGGGCGACGGCATCTATATCGCGAACAGCTTCGGCAACGGCCTGCCTTACTCGAGCGACATCCGGGTGATGAATCACTATGCCTCGGGTTGCCGTCGACAAGGGGTGTCGATCATCAGCGGCAGGAATATTCTGTTCGATCATCCCGTGTGGGAAAACATCGCCGGTACGCTTCCTTCCGCCGGACTCGACATCGAGCCGAACGCCAACACGGACGTTATCGAAAATATCCGGATCGTCAATCCGACGACACGACACTGCCAGTTCGGCATTCTCGTCTATCTGGAGGCACTGCCGGGCAGCCGGGAAAAGTACGTCAGCGTCGTGATCAGTGGACACAAGGATGAAGACAGCAGGGAAGCGGCCTACAGCGTATCCGGATTGGCGACGAAAGGCCGCATCGTGACCGGCTATATCACGAGCAATTCACCGACGTGGATCCGTCCGAGGAGAGACGCCTTTGTGAGCACCGACTACGACCGTGCGGGGCCGAAGATCGATATCACGAATCCCACGATCATCCGGTAGCCGCGTTCAATAGCGTAACGCTTAACGCGTTACGCCTTTCGCACGCAGTAATGTCGCGTACATGTCCCGATACTTCTGCCAGCACACCGTAATAGAAAAGCATTCGACAATCCGTTCGCGTGCCAGCTTGCCGAGTTTCTCGCGCTGCTCCAGACTCAACGTCGCCATCTCTTCCAGCGCATCCGACAAACTGACGGGATCTCGCGGCGGAACGACCAGACCGGTGTCGCCGACGAGCTGGCCGGTATCGCCCACATCCGTGACCACGCACGGAACGCTGCAGGCCATCGCTTCGCCGACGACCGTGGGCAAACCTTCCGTTCGGGATGAGAGGCACAACATGTCGAACGCCGGCATGATTCGATGCAAGTCATTCCGCGCGCCCAGCAAGTGACACACGCGGGTCAAGCCAAGCTCGCTCATCATGCGTGCAAGCGCCTTATTGTTGGCATCGACATCCTTGCCGACCATGACGAAATGGCATTCCGGCACGCGCTGATGAAGCAGGGCGGCCGCGCGCAGGAAGTTATCGTAATCCTTGGCGGGATTGGAGCGTCCGACGATGCCAATCAGTATCGAGCGTGGCGACAAGCCGAGCGAGTTCAGGAGCGTAGCCCTTGCAGTGGCATCCGGCACGAACTTGCGGACATCGAAGCCGTTATGAATCACGCGCATCCTGGAGCGATCGTAACCGTACTCGGCGTGAGTCTTGTACGACGCGTTGGCGCAGCAAATGACCGAGTCCGGCAACTGATTGGAAGTCATTGCGCCGATTCGCGCAAGCGCATTCAGAACGCGCCCGACTTTGGCCGTGGGCACTTCGGTTCGATGGATGCCCCAGACGAGCACGAACCGGTGGCGTTGCCCCCTGAGCCGGAACATCAGCCGCGCCAGCAGTGCCGCCACGCCGCCGAAAATATCCGCGTGATACATCCATGTCTGGACGACATCGGGGTTGGCCTTGACGATCCACCTGGCCAGTCGAATCAGGAGCAGCGGATTCGGAATGCCGGGTCGCATGCCCAGCAGCCTGACTTCCGCGCCGGCGGCGCGCAGACGCTCCGCCATGATATCCAGCGACGACAGGGAAATGATGACGTGCGTGCCGCCGGTGCTGCGCGATTCCGAAACGAGGTTCAGCAGCAGCGTTTCGGCGCCGCCCAAACCGAGGCCCGAGATTATATGGACGATTTTCATTTCGTTCGCACGGTTCGGCATTCGTTGATGTAAACCCGTATCTTTTTCGGTTGGGCAAACAGGTTTCATTTGCAGCAGCACTGAGTTCCACAAACACCATTCATGCCTTGCGGACGGCCGCCTTTTCCTGTCGCGTCGTTTAACGGAGTTGGTATCCGTAATCACGGTAAGACTGGTGAAAGGCTAAGTGATCGGGCAGCCGCCTTACCGTTCGGCATCGTACACAGACCGGGACAATTGTCCGCGGCCATTCCGGATGCGATTTATTGTTGATACGAATTGACGGACTAACGTTCCGTGGTCGATTCAAAACTTGTGTGCCATTCCGCTCGTAATGTCGAACAAAAGCCTGATAGCGTGCAGGGGCGTAATGCGATGTCAGTTCGAAGGCCATTCAATGGCTCGATAGCATCGTCGATTACAGAGCCCGGTCCGCTGAACGGCGATTGCCGGGAGCACATTTGAGCGGCATAAAAATCAACACCTCCTCCGGTTTGCGCAGGGCTGGCAAGCCGACGGGCAAGAGGGAGATGAAAGTGGCACAACAACTCAACTCGAAGTTCCAGTTCCAATCAGTCGGCTACCGATGGTTGCGGCCTTCCATGCTGGCATTCCTGGCATTGGCAGTGCTCATCCTGTGCAGGATCGCCTTCGGCGATCGGAGCAAACTGCTCGATCAGGACAATTACGTTGCGTACTTCAGGGATGCCGATCCGCTCTGGATCATGCATCTTTGGTCCACTAGCCATTCGACGGTGCTCTTCATCGTGAAGACGATCACGGATGAGCTCGGCTGGCGGCTCTGGGTACTAGGCATCGATTCACTGGGCTTCTCACCGGATACCGCGGTGCGGCTGACGGTTGTCGTGCTGAACGTGCTCATGGCGCTTGCCCTCAGCCGCACGCGCCGGCCATTTCTCGGCCTGCTGTTGTGGGCGGTGATCCCTACCGGCCTCGCGACGGTCGGGTTATTCCAGATCCGTCAGGGATTTGCTCTGTCGATTGCCATGTACTTCGCGATGTGCCGGCAGCAGCCCATTCGAGGCGCGCTTCTCGCCAGCATCGTTCACACCACGTTCGCGTATCCGGCCTTGTTCCTGATTCTCGCGCACGTTCTCATGAGGCGAAGCAAGGCGCTGGCAATCGTGGGTGTGGTCGGTGCGGCGCTCGCGATGTCGCTGGCGTCAGCCTGGCTTTTCAACACGTTCGGCGGCCGCCGGCTCGAAGAATACACCCAGCAGGAAGAGTTCACGGTGAACTTCCTGATATCGCTCGCCCTGTATCTGATCGTACCGACGCTCGTGCTTATGCTGCGTCGAAAAAATATCGAGAACACGGTGCGCGAAATGGTCGTCCATAAGATCGCGATCATGCATATCGGCCTGCTCATGTTCCTGATCATTTCCTTCTTCGTGTATCCGTTCGGGACCCAGCGCATTGTCTACTATGGGCCGCTGCTGTTGGCGTTCCTGCTGCCGGAGATCCGCCTCAAGAATTCGCTGGTCCTGTGGACCGTCGCTTTTGTCTTAGGTATTTTGACCTACGACGTTATTAAGAACTATCTGCTGGACACGTACAAGTACTTTCTCTGAGCAGGTGTCCGGTAGCCGCCGGGGAGCTCGTCAATGCGAAGCGCGCTTCCTGTGCGAACCGGACACGAGAACGAGCAATGGTCATTTCATATACACGTCCCGATCCGCCGATAACCTGAACCGGCGTATTCGGCAGCACGCCGCATTTACGCTTATTTGTCGGTTCATAAAATGATCGTGTCGGGGTTGTGTTGGGAATGCCACAGAGGAAAGACTCAAAATAAGAGACGGTGTGCATTACTATCCTTGTCCTAAAAAGACGTTCAAGCGACAAGAAAATAAAAATTCCTCCGTTAATATTGGAGACCGAGATGTTAAATCTTGCGCTTGGCTTTGTTGTCTCATTCCTGGTTATCTTTTTTATCGTGCGAAGTTCGGGTCTGCACGGGTCGCTTACGATGGACCACGACTTGCGCGGCATTCAGAAGAACCACGCCTACGCGGTGCCACGAATCGGCGGAATTGGGATTGCATGTGCCGCCACTGTCGTACCGGTCATACAGCCGCTGTGGGCGACCAACCCCGGGACGAGTCAACTGCTGCTCCTGTTGTGCGCCGTTCCGGTGTTCGCGGGCGGCGTGATCGAGGACATGACCAAGCGCGTGAGTCCGCGCGTGCGGCTCCTGTGCGCGCTCGCTTCGGCGCTCGCGGCCTGCCTGCTGATGCACGCGACGCTCACGCGGGTGGACTTGCCGCTCGTCGATCAGTGGCTGCGCATCGTGCCGATCGGGATCGGCTTCACGATGCTCGGCGTCGCCGGGCTGACGAACGCGGTCAATATCATCGATGGCTTTAACGGACTCGCGTCGGTCGTGACGATGCTGATCTTCGCCTCGATCGGCTACGTCGCGCACAGCGTCAACGACTGGCTCATCATGAGCATGGCACTGACGATGATCGGAGCGATCGGCGGCTTCGTGCTGTGGAACTTTCCGGTGCCTTCCGTCTTCCTCGGAGATGGCGGAGCTTATTTCGTCGGGTTCATCATGGCGGAGCTGCTCATCCTCCTGATCGTGCGCAACCCGGGCGTGTCTGCGTGGTACGCCATGGCTGTCGCCATCTATCCGACCTTCGAGACGCTCTTTTCCATCTATCGCCGCAGGATCGTGCGCGGAAGGCCGGCGGGCGCTCCTGACGGACTTCATCTGCATACGCTCGTGTACCGGCGCATCGTGCGAAAGGGTCTCGACGCGGGCAATCTGCGCCAGCGCGCGCTGCGCAATTCATTTACCTCGGTTTATCTGTGGGTGCTGAGCCTCGTCGGCATTGTTCCGGCTACGTTCTTCTGGGACCGCCCGATCGCGCTTGCCGGCGCAACCATCGCATTCATCCTGGTCTACGTTCAGCTCTATGTGGCGATCGTGCGCATCAGGACGCCGCGCTGGCTGATGATCACGCGGCACGCTCCGGTGGTCGCGCCGCGTGGGGCGGAGCGGCCGCGCCACTGAGGTGCGGGCGGCAGGGCGGGGTAGCTCATGCGTGCCGCCCGGGCTGTTGCGAGCGACGTGTTGCGCTGCGATTTGAATTTCTTTAGATGGTCAGTGTGTGAGGACGTACGTTGCGGGAGCGAAACCCGATGCACCATGTGGTTATACAAAGGCACGGGGGAAAGCCTTGTAAACCACGGCGAAGATTCGAGAAAAGGCGGATCTTGCACATAACACTTCACAGTGTGACGAGAAAATAAAATGAACCACGGATTCGAAGCCTCGCTCGTCAAGCGAGTGGTCAATCAACTGGTGACCGGCATCATCAACGGGGATTACGACGGCGACGTGCTTCCTCCGCAGGTGATCCTCTCGAAGAAGCATGGAGTGAGCCGGGCCATCATGCGCGAAGCGATCAGCATCCTCGTTTCGCGCCGGATGCTCGATGTCAGGACCAAGACGGGGACCCGCATCACGCCTGCGAAAGACTGGCTGATCATCGATCATGAAGTTGCCGAGTGGCGGCTGCGCGCCACGCCAGATCCGGAGTATCTGCATGGGCTGATCGAGTTCCGCAAGCTCGTCGACCCCCGCGCGGCTGCGTTCGCGGCCACTCGCGCGAACCGGCATCAGCGCATTGCGATCACCGCCATGTATCAGACGCTCCAGCGTGCGAGTGGGAATTACGTCGCGGAGAAAGCCGCCGAAGACGCATTGCAGGCGGCCATCGTCGATGCGAGCGGCGACGCGTTGCTCAGCCAGATGGGCAGTATCGTCCGGATGGGGCTGAGGGCCATGCAGGCGATCTCCCACGTGCAAGCGCTCGCGTACGATACGCGGGTCGCCGACTACGGGAAAGTCGTGCGTGCGATCGAAGCTGGCGATGCAGGGGGCGCGAAGGCGGCGATGATGCAACTCATCAGCCATAGCGCGGACCAACTGCTTGGAGAAACGGTTTGAGTTGATTGTGGGGCGCCGCCGTTGCCTGGAGGCGGACGATTTAATTCGGATGCCTATAGAGAAGAAATATGCGCGAAGCAACGGATCGCTTTAGCGCATCACAGCATGCTTTATGAAGTCCACGCGATATTCCAACACTGTTGAGTCGCGATACGGGCTAAACCATCGGAGGGGAATATGTGTGGAATCGTGGCGGGGATCGCGGAACGCAATGTCGTTCCGGTATTGCTCGAAGGCCTGCGGCGGCTGGAATACCGTGGCTATGACTCCTGCGGAGTGGCGGTGCTTCGGGACGGCGCGCCACACCGCGTGCGCAGTCTGACGCGGGTTCGCTCCCTGGATGCCGAGGTCCGCGAGATGGGCCTCGAAGGCGCGACGGGCATCGCGCACACGCGTTGGGCCACGCACGGTGCGCCGGCGACCCAGAACGCGCATCCCATCTTCTCGAAGAACGAGGTCGCGATCGTTCACAACGGCATCATCGAGAACTTCGAGGCGCTGAAAATCAAACTGAGCCGCGCGGGCTATGAATTCGCGAGCCAGACGGACACGGAGGTGATCGCTCACCTGATTCACAGTTGCTACCAGGGCGATCTGGCGGATGCGGTGCGTCGCGCGGTAAGCGAACTGCGCGGCGCCTATGCAATCGCCGTCTTCTGCAAAGCCGAACCGGAACGCGTAGTGGGCGCGCGATATGGCTCGCCGCTCGTGATCGGGATAAACGGCAAGGAATCGTTTCTCGCGTCGGACCCGCTTGCGCTGTCCGATGTCACCGACCGTTTCGTGTTCCTGCAGGACGGCGACATCGCCGACCTCTCCCGCAGCGGCACTCGCATCATGAACCGCGACGGCGAGCCGGTCGTGCGCGAGGCGCGCACGTTGCGCCACCCGCCCACCGAGGCAGCGCTCGGGCCGTACCGTCACTTCATGCAAAAGGAAATTTTCGAGCAGCCGCTCGCTGTGTCGAAAACGTTCCCCCGCAACAGCGCGTTCGACGCCACGCTCTTCGGCGCAACCGATCCGAATGCGTTCGCGCAGATCGACCGCATCCTGCTGCTCGGCTGCGGCACGAGTCACTATTCCGCGATGACCGCCAAGGCGTGGTTCGAATCGATCGCGAAGATTCCGACCCAGGTCGAGATATCCAGTGAATACCGATACGGCGAGACGATCGCGGGCAAGAACACGCTCGTGGTGCCCGTTTCGCAATCGGGCGAAACCGCCGACACACTGGGTGCGCTGATCCATGCGCAATCGCTGGGTCAGGAACACACGCTCGCCATCTGCAACGTGGCGACGAGCGCGATCGTGCGACAGTCGCGCTGGTCGTTCATTACGCAAGCCGGGCCCGAGATCGGCGTCGCATCGACCAAGGCCTTTACCACGCAACTCGTGGCGCTGTTCGTTCTCGCGGTGACGCTCGGCCGCTCACGCGGATACGTTGACGACCAGCAGGAAGCGAACTATCGGTCGCAGCTCTCGGGCCTCTCCACGGCGCTGCAGGGCGTGCTTGCGCGCGAACCGCAGATCATCGCGTGGGCGCACGAGATCGCGCGCACGGACAGCGCGATCTTCCTCGGCCGCGGGGCGCACTTCCCAATCGCGCTGGAAGGCGCGTTAAAGCTCAAGGAGATTTCGTACATTCACGCCGAGGGCTATCCCGCCGGCGAACTGAAGCACGGACCGCTTGCGCTCGTGACCGATGCGATGCCGGTCGTCGTGACCGCGCCGAACGACGGCTTGCTGGAGAAACTCAAGTCGAACATTCAGGAGGTTCGTGCGCGCAGAGGCCAGGTGTACGTCTTCGCCGATGCCGATGCGAATCTGTCAAACGAGGAAGGGCTGCGCGTCATCCAGATGCCCGAGTACTACGGGGCGTTGTCGCCGATCCTGCACGTGCTGCCTCTGCAATTGCTCGCGTATCACACGGCGTGTACGCGAGGGACCGACGTCGACAAGCCGCGCAACCTCGCGAAATCGGTGACGGTGGAATGACGCGCGGGGCACATGCATATTGATCTACGAAGACAATCAGCGATGAACAAGATAAAGGTCGGGGTTCTCGTCGACGACATTGCGTTGCCGGCCTGGGTGAATCACATGCTGGGGCAGATTGCCACGGAGGAGGGCATGGAGGTCGCCCTTGTCGTCAAATATGCGTATAAACAGCGGCCGGAAAAGAAGATCGCTGCGCAGGCCGCTCCGTGGCTGTTGTCGCTGTGGATGGCGCTCGACAAGCGGCTCGTCAAGGTTGGGCATGACGCGTTCAGGACCGAGCCGCTGGTCTCGACGCTGCCGGGAATCCCGACCTTGAATGTCGAGGTGGAGAGCAGGGAATGCGGGGATCACTTAGATGCTCGCGACCTCGCGAACATCGCCGCCTATGGCATCACCGTATTCTTGCGGCTGGGCTCGCTGCGCCCTTGCGGCGAGATCTTCGATACGGCTTCCTGCGGCATCTGGTCGTATCGGCATGGTGATGAGGTTGTCGAACGTGATGGACCCGTCGGCGTGTGGGACATTCTTCTCGACCGCGCAACGACGGCGTCCGCCTTGCAGTTTCAGACCCGCGCGGGCGAACGCCCGCACACGCTGCAAAGATCATGGTCGATGACCTACCCGGTGTCGATTCACAGGAACCGCAGCCACTGCTACTGGAAGACGCTTTCGTTCGCGCCGAGAAGGTTGCGCGAGCTTAGGCAGATCGGCGAGGAAAACTTCAGGCTGAAATACACGAAGGCTGATACGCCGCCGGCGTTCTATTCCGGAGAGAAAATCGCCGAGCCGACCAGCGGATCCTATGGCAAGTTCATCGGCCAGTTGTTGGCGCGCACCGTTGCAAAGAAGGCAAGCGGACTGCGCAAGTTCGAACAATGGATGCTGCTGTATCACTTCGGCGAGAACGGTCATCTCCCTGACCGTCTTTTCGAATTCAAGCAACTGGTGCCTCCCAAGGACCGTTTCTGGGCGGACCCGTTTGTCGTCGAAAGACATGGCGAGTATGCGGTGTTCCTCGAAGAACTCGAATACTCGAAGAACAGGGGTCATCTTTCGGTTATCCGTTTCGATGCAAACGATCAACCGATCTTGCCTCCTGTGAAGATTCTGGAGCGGCCGTATCACCTGTCTTATCCTTTCATGCTGGAGGAGGACGGTGAGCTCTACATGATTCCGGAGACGAACGAGAGCAAGGCCATCGAGATTTACCGGTGCACGCGGTTCCCGGATCAATGGGAACACGTCATGAACCTGATGGACGACGTCATGGCCGTCGACACCACGATCTGGCGTCACGACGGCAAATATTGGCTGTTCGCCTGCATGCGGGAAAACGAGCACGCACCGCTGTCCGACGAGTTGTTTCTGTTCTGGTCCGATTCGCTGTTGACGCAGGACTGGCATCCTCATCCGTGCAACCCGATCGTATCGGACATCAGAACTGCCCGCCCCGCAGGGAACATTTTCGAGCACCAGGGGCAGTGGTATCGGCCCGCGCAGGATTGCAGCGGTAAGTACGGGCGCGCATTGTCGTTTCAGCGTATCGACGTAATCGACGAGACGACCTACAAGGAGACGCCGGCCAGCCGGATAGAAGCCAACTGGGACGCAAGCATAGATCGCGTGCATACGTTCAACCGGGCGGGGAGATTGACTCTTATCGACGGGATGAAAACGCGCGGTAAATTGTGACTCACCGCAGTATAAATCCCCTCTCGATACTGCATCTCGGCAGACTGCACAACGCCTTGGCGATGGCGAGTCATCAAGCAGAGTCGTAGACGGCACTCGGTGAATCCAGCATGCGGGGCTATTGAAGCAAACAGCCCCGCGTGACGCCGGGGCTGTCAGAATTCACATCCTTCCCTATCACGGCGTTCTCTTTCGTCCGGACGGCCCATGAATCTCGGGCGAGTCTGCGTGAGCGCTATCGGCATCGTCGCGAGTAACCGGACGCCGTGCGTGAGCCTTCCTCTTCCCGCTTGCGAGCGGCCTTTCGTATTCCTCTCGCTCCCGTATTGCGCCGTTGTGAACCAGCGCGCAAAGGAAGAGTACGACGAAGAGCCATACTGAAACTATTAGAATAATTGTGGTTAATGTGGTCATGGCGAGCCTGCTTTATTGGAATCGATTGATGGGCGCGAACGACTGTGGAGCGTTCAATCCAGGCGATTCAACCTGGTGCCGTATATTTACCGATCGCCATTTTGGTCCCCCTTCTTTTAATGTATTTGATGGCGATGTTGGAGCTAAAGGCACGCCTCTTCTGCGGCGCTGCGCACACTCAAATCAAACTGCGCGGTAATACGCGGACAATAAGCAACCCGGCTATTGGGCAGTGATCCAGGCGCGATGAACGCCGCCGTGGTCATATTCCCAGCCATGGGATTCTTGCTGCGGCTTAACGGACGCGGCCATGTGAGGTACAGTGCAGAACTCGTCGTCGCCGCTGAACCGCTCCGGGCGCCATTGCCTGCCAGCCGTTCAGGGGTGCGGCGCGGGTATCGCGTGTCTTGCTAACAACTTAATGGAGCGTTATAGGAAAGGCAGGGTTGAGCTAGCTAATCGGGTGTGGCACCCGGATGTGCCAAAAACGTCCGCATGCGGAATGACATGTGATTAGATTGCAAACCCTGGGATTGGTAAAGCCTGCATCGATCCGCGCTTGCCCTTGACTCACGGAGGTCATATGACTCTTTTGGGCATCATCGGGACGGTTGTTTTCGTCGCGGTTGTCGTGCTCTCGTTGCTGGCGGTGGTGGACGTCCTGTTTTCTACGTCCGATAAAAAGAAGATGTCAAAGAACAATGCTGGAGCACGAAAACCGAACGGACGTCGAAGATGGTTGCGTAAATGAGTTTGCCTGCACAACCGCCGGACGGCCCGCGGCTCGCATGTCGCGGTGAAGCGGTTCTCGCGGAACGCGATCCTCTGACCGCACGCTTACGGCGCCTGAATGGGCGACCCGGCCGTCAGCGCATCCAGATCTAACGCGTTGGCGATTGCTTGCAAGCCCGCTTCGTTTGGATGGAGGTTATCGCCGCTGTTATAGGCCGGCAGTAAAACAGCGGGATTGGCGGGGTCGCTGACTGCCTTCGCCTGATCGAGTACCGCGTCGCAGCCGCTAGTCGAACTCAGGATAAATGCGTTCACGTCCTGACGCGCAGCTTCGATGCTGTCCGTCGCGCCAAACGGCGTCAGCGTGGAGCAGATTGCCTTGATGTCGGCGCGATGCGCCCGCTCGACGAGCTGTCGCAATGCGCTGATCAACTGCGGAGCCGTGGAGGGTCTGTCGGTGTTCAGATTGTTGATTGCATCGTCCGAGATGACCACCCATTTCGCACCCGGTTGTTGGAGCACGTCGCGACCGAAGCGTCTGAGACCAGCCTGGCCGGCGCTATTGGTGAAGAAGTTATTGCCGCTGATGCCCTGGTTGAGCACGCCCACCGTCATTCCGGCCTGTTGCAGCCGTATCGCGAGGCGATTGGGCCAGCGCCGGTTGCCATTGACACTCGATATGAGGCCGTCGGTTATGGAGGCGCCAAACGTGACGATCGCGCCCGTCGCCGCCTCGTTCTGCACGTCGAGATTCGTCAAGAAATAGTAGGACTGGCCGCCTGGGGAGATTGTGGTCCCGCCGGTAAAGGCCGGGTCGGCGCCCACGTCTCCAGCGGCAATATACAGGTCTTGCAGGCCATCGACGTGGCCCGTCGAACGCGGCGGGGTCCGCACGGGGAGATAGAGGCTGATGGCGACATCGGCAAGCGGAGGGACCTCGAACGCGATCGCGTCGCTCACGACCGAAGCGCCCACGGGAATCGTGACGTTCCGCTGGCCGCCGAACGTGACGGCGCGGTCGCTGCCGACCACTGTTTTTTGACCTTGCGCGCGCCGCGCGATTTGAGCTTCGCCGATTACCAGGGGCTCGGAGCCGAATAGATTCGACAGATGGATTCGCGCGGATGTTCCGCCGATGCTGGTGCGCACGATCTGCCGCAACGTCTGATTATTGAAGCCGTTATCGTCCGTGATGGATGGCGAAACTGACCACGTGCCTGTCCAGGGTGCGGACGTCCCGATCCCTTGCGCACGATAGCGGGTTGCATCAGGCAGCGCGATGGAGATGACCACGACCGCTTTTAGAAGCGCTGGAATCCATCGTTTCATATTCTTCCCCTCGTGGACGGCCGAAGAGGGGGCACGAAGCCGGCCGCGTGGCGAAGAACGAATGTTGCAATCTCTTTTGCAAACGCACCGCCCAATGTTCTTATCGTGCAGCGCATGAGCCTGATCCTCTTTCCAGTTTGATGGTTTCCGGTCGATTGGAGCGTGCTTTGCACGGGCCTTCGGTACGCTAGATAACACAGCGCAAAGCGGCGCGAGAATTAGATTCATCTGCTCGCAACAAATCGGTATTTAAAGCATCGTGCCGCGAGACGTTCTTTGCGACGCATGTAATTTTGTGTGAGGTCGCACATAGCATCGTTGCCTCGCGCAGTAATCTGTTTGCGAGGGGACGGTGCTCATGGTCAAGCACAAGGCATTGTCGGAATGCGACTGGTCGCCGGCGCCTGCCGGCAGACAGATAAATACTTATAAAGCTTTGTTCCAATACGGGTGCGCGGATGAATCACGAGAGGGTCGTCGGGGCGAGCATACGCATGTATGCGCGCGAACCCCTATTTCAGAACTTGCCGGAGCGCGTCGCTCAATCGCGCATGTCACGCTTCACTGCGGCGCTGGAGAACTTCACCGGCGAGCGTTTCGCGGACTATCCAGAACTGCATGCCTATTCGACGCGCGAATTCCGCCGCTTCTGGCAGTGCTTTCTGCAGTGGACCGGAGGAATGGAATGGGGCGGTAGCATGGAGACGGCCTGCATCGGCGACGAATGCGAGACCGCGCTTTTCTTTCCGCATGTCGAACTGAATTACGCCCAAAGCGTTCTTGGGCGAAGGATCGCGCCGGACGACTCGCCGGCACTCACCGCGCGTTATGCCGATGGCCGCCGCGAAACGATGACGCGCGGCGATCTGCGCGACCGGGTCGCGCGCCTTGCCTATTCGCTCAGCGAACTCGGTTTGCGTCCGGGCGACCGCGTGGTCGCGATGATGCGAAACGACGCGGAGGCCATCATCACGGCGCTCGCGGTGACGGCGGTTGGCGCGACGCTATCCACCGCGGCGCCTGAAACTGGCGTGCAGGCGATCCTCGACCGCTTCGAGCCGCTCGAGCCACGCATGCTGTTTGCGCACACGACGCAGCGCTCATTCGATACGGCTGGCTCGATCGCCGCGCACGTCGCCGCGGTGGCCGCGGCATTGCCGACGCTCACCAACGTCATCTGTCTGGATGAAACGCCGCTGCCGAGCACGGTCAGCCAGCCTCAGCATTCGCTGCGCGATCTCATCGTTCACGGTGACGCAGCACGGTTCGAATGGCGGCATTTTCCGTTCAATCATCCGCTTTTCATCATGTTCTCGTCGGGCACGACGGGAAAGCCCAAGTGCATCGTGCACGGCGCCGGCGGCACATTGCTCGAACATCTGAAAGAGCATCAGTTACACAGCGACCTGGGTCCGGGCGACAAGCTGTACTTTCACACGAGTTGTTCGTGGATGATGTGGAACTGGCAGTTGTCGGTGCTGGCCTCGGGCGCCGAGATCGTCACATACGACGGACCGGTTACGGAAGTCGACACACTTTGGCGGCTGGTCGCCGATGAACGCGTGACCGTGTTCGGCACGAGTCCCGCCTATCTGAAGATGTGCGAGGACTCGGGCCTGAAACCTGGCGAGCAGTTCGGGCTGGATGCGCTGCGCGCGATGATGTCGACGGGCGCCGTGCTCTACGACTCGCAGTTCGAATGGGTGCGCTCCTACGTCAAGCCGCTGCAGCTCCAGTCGATTTCAGGAGGCACCGATATCATCGGCTGCTTCGTGCTCGGCAACCCGAATCTGCCGGTTTATGCAGGCGAAGCACAGTGCAGGAGTCTCGGCCTCGATGTGCAGGCGTGGAACGAGGGCGCACTCACCTCCATGACCGGCGAACTGGTGTGCGTCAATCCGTTTCCGTCGCGCCCGCTTGGCTTCTTCGGCGACGCGGACGGCGCCCGCTTTCACTCCGCCTATTTCAAGGCGAACCCGGGCGTGTGGACGCACGGCGACATCATCGAGTTTTCGGCGCAGGGATCGGCGCGCCTGCATGGACGCAGCGACGGCGTGCTGAATGTGCGCGGCATCAACGTGAGCCCCGGTGAGATGTACCGCATTGTCAGCAGTATTGGCGAGATCAATCAGTCGATGGTCGTCGCGCAGACTGCCCATGACGCGAGCGGATCAGGCCAGCGCGTCGTGCTGTTGCTCGTGTTGCGCAGGGGCGCGAAGATGAGCGCGGCACTCGCTTCGCGCGTGCGGCGTGAGTTGATGCTGCAGGGTTCGGCGGCGCTCGTGCCGGACGTGATCGCCGAAGTCGAAGCGCTGCCCGTCACGCATAACGGCAAGGCATCGGAGGTGGCCGCGCGCGATGCGGTGAACGGGCTGCCGGTGCGCAACCTGTCGTCGCTGGCGAACCCCGGATGCGTCGAGAATATCAGCGCGCATCCCGCGCTTGCCCGCACACGTCGCGAGTTGCCGGAACCCGGCGAATCGGCCGAGCAGGTGGAAGTCTATCTATGCGCGCTCTGGGAGCAGCTTTTCAGCTTCTCGCCGGTCGGTCTCGACGACAACTTCTTTGAACTCGGCGGCCATTCGCTGCTCGGCGCGCAGATGCTCGCCGAAATAAGGCTGGCAACCGGCCGAACCCTGCCGCTTGCGACGCTCATCATCGCACCGACCATTGCGCGGCTCGCGGCCGTCATCGCGGGAGAAAGCGTGCAGGGCGCGCATCCCAACGTCGTGCCGATGCGTGCGGGGCGCGGGCGGCCTGTCTTCATGCTTCATAGCATCACGGGCTCGGTGATGGAGTGCCTGACGCTCGCCGGTACGCTGGAAAGCGAGCGGCCGGTGTACGGCCTGCAGGCGCGCGGGCTCGATGGCGACCAGGAGCCGCAGCGGCGCGTCGAGGAGATGGCGAGTGTCTATGTCGAGCAGATGCGTGCGGTGCAGCCGAGCGGTCCGTATGCGCTGGTCGGCTATTCGTTTGGCGGGCTAGTCGCGTTCGAGATAGCGCAGCAGCTTGTCGCGGCGGGCGAGAAGATCGAGTTGCTGTGTCTGCTCGATACCTACGTCGATGAACGCTATTTGCCGCTGCATGCGTGGTTCGGCTTCCAGTGCGAGGTCATGGCGAAGCGCGTGCAAGCGTTCCGTGCGCTTTCCGCAAGCGGTCGCCTTGCCTATCTGAAGGACAGGGTGTCCGGAGCCGCCGACCGGATTCGCATGCGGCTCGGCAAGATGGCTTCCAGGCCGGCAGCCGATACGCAAGGCCTGCCGCCGGTACTGCGGCAGGTACGCGAGTCGATGCGCGTCGCGATGGCGACGTATCGTCCGCGCCGCTATCTCGGCAGCCCGATTGTCTACGTGCGTGCGTCCGTCAGGGAAGGCGGGCAGGGCGATCCACTGCCGGCCTGGCAGCGCGTCGCGAAGAATGGTCTGCTGGTGAAGAACATCGACGGCGCGCATACCGATCTCGTCGTCGAGCCGAACCTCGCAACGGTGGCGGATACGCTCGCGCGAAGGTTGGCCGGCGCGTAACGAGCCGGGACATGGTTCAATGTCATGTTGGTGTCAATCACCAGGGCCTGGCGGAAAGGCCGGGCTGCGCGTGAATCGCCGTAAAAGCAAACGGGGCGCACCTTTCGTTTCCCGACATGCCGGGTCATGCTTTCGTATCAGAATCGCGCCGGACGAGCAGGGCCGCAAACATGAAGAGACTCTTCGTTTGCTGTGACGGCACATGGAACTCGGAGAGCGACGAGTTTCAGGGAGTGCCCGTACCAACCAATGTCGTGCGTTTTTTCAACGCATTGCGTGAGCGCGGCGACGATGGCGTCGAGCAGCTCCGGTACTATCACGTCGGCATTGGCGCCAACGAAGGCCGGGTGCGTCGCCTCGTGGATGGCGCGCTAGGACTAGGCCTCTCCCGCGACATTCGAACCGCGTACAAGTGGCTGTCCGATCACTACGAAGAAGGCTCCGAAATCTTTGTCATCGGCTTCTCGCGTGGCGCGTTCACGGCTCGAAGCCTGGTCGGCATGCTTCACCACTGTGGACTTCCTCGCGAGGCAAGCTGGACGCTGGTGACGCAAGCATGGAACCTCTACCGGCTCGACCCGAAAATACCGGAAAGCGTCAGCCGGCAGGAACGGTTCCGCATCGAGCATGGCAAACCTCCACCCATTCGTTTCCTGGGGGTGTGGGAGACGGTGGGCGCGCTCGGCATCCCGGAAATTGTGGACATATTCGGGTTCGGCAGAAAGCGCTATGAATTTCATGACACGAGGCTCCCGCCGGAAGTTGAACGCGCGGTACATGCCCTCGCAATCGATGAGCAGCGGAACAACTTCTCTCCAACGTTGTGGATGGACTCGGATGGTTGCGACCTGGCTCGCGTGACGCAAGTGTGGTTTCCTGGCGTGCATGCTGACGTTGGGGGTGGCTACAAAGAGACCGGCCTTTCCGATGCCACGCTCAAATGGATGATCTCGGAGGCCGCGCAGTGCGGCGCGGTGTTTGAGCCCGACATGTTGAAGCAGTTAGCCCATGCGGACCAGTTGTCGCCATCGGCAATACATGGCGTGCTTCACAATTCGCTCACCGGCTTTTACAGGAGAATCGGCTTTCGCCCTCGATCCTTTCCGTATCTGGCGAAGGGTTCACGAAGATGTTCTGAATCGATATCGGATCTGACATTGAAACGGCAGGCTAGTCCGCCAATCTTTCAGGCTCCCTATCGACCGAACATAGACCCTGCGTCGGCGGTTCAGGTGCGGGTTTTCGCCAGTTCGTTGTGGAATTGGACAGGTATTTTCATGAAGGAAGGGACGAGCTACCGGTTCAAGGTGCCTGAAGGGCAAGCGTGGCTGAATGGGGACACTCCATCCGGCGCGCAAGGAACGCCGGGTAACTGGATGCAACACCTGTTTGCGTGGGCGAGGCGGGTCAGGGAAGCGAACTGGTTCGAACTCTGCGGTGCAATCTCACATCCAGGACAACCGGGCAGGACAGGCGTGCCGCCTGAACCCTTCTACTTCAGGATTGGTAGGGAAGTGGAGATTAAGGCTCCCTACTCGGGGTACCTGTATTGCTTCGCCAACGACGCCAGTTGGGCGTACTGGAATAATCAAGGAAGTCTGCGGGTTGAAATAACCGAATCAGGCGGCATGCCGGCTAGCCATGCGGCGGCTGACGACCTGACTGCACCCGCAACAGCGCCCGGAGGTTCCGGAGCGGGTCAACCGTCGTGACGCGTCAGGCATCGAAAAAAATCAGTGACCTGGCCCTTGCCCACCGCGGCGGCCGATGAAACCTTCGGCGGCGTTACCTATCATAGCGGCGGTGGGCCATCTGCCATATGAGGTAACCGTCCCATTCACTGTCGCGCCCGCGCAGTCACGGCGCTGCCGTCCGCATGTTTTTCACACGCTAGCGAAAGCGAACTATTCTTAAAGGATCTCGCGAAGTAGTTTCCTGTTTGCTTTCAGCGGAGGTGCGTCATGTCTATCTCAGCCACGCTCCAGGACTGCCTGCGCAGCAAGGGCTCGCAGTACGAAATCGTGCATCATCCATACAGCCATTCCAGCGTCGAAACCGCGGCGGCAGCGCATATTCCCGGCGATCGCCTCGCCAAGACAGTGCTTTTTGAAGACGAACACGGCTATGTGGCCACCGTGCTGCCATCGACTTACGCCGTGCGGCTCTCCGAGCTATGGGCAAAGACCGGACGCCACCTCGTGCTCGCCAAAGAGACCGATCTGCGGGAGTTGTTCAAGGATTGCGACGCGGGAGCGCTCCCGCCGGTCTGTACGGCCTATGGCATGCAAACCTATCTCGACGAGAGCCTCGCCTTGCAGCCGGACGTTTATTTCGAGGCCGGCGATCATGAAGAGCTGATCCATATGGACACGGATCAATTCCTGGATCTGATGGACCGAGCCGAGCGGGCACGCTTCGCCCGTCGCATGCAGGGTATGCCGATGTGACCGGCCCGGTTTGCGCAGCGCGGCCTGAAGCGCGCTGCGTCCCCAACCTTTGCGCGAGGCGGATCATGCAACGCAGCGATACGGTCCTGAAGCAGGTGGTGGCAGCCTTCGAACGCGAATCACACCTGAAGCTTCACAATCATCCCATTCATATGAGTTTCGACGACGATGCCTTGACCGTGGCAGGCGAGGTGCCGGATGTCGCATCCAAGAAGCGCCTTCTTCAGTTGACCCGGCTACACAGCGAGGGCAAACGCGTGGTCGACCAGTTGCGTGTCACCGCCAACCCGCCGGTCGCGGATGGCGAATTGCGCACACGTATCTGCGAACGGCTGGCTCAGGCGGTGGATTTCCGCAACTGTGTGATCTGTGCACGGGTGAAGGGCGAGCTCGAAGTGCTGCGCGGCACCATGGACGAAGCGGGCAACGACGGCAGCGGCGTCATCGAGATAACGGTCAAGGACGGTGTGGTGACCCTGACGGGGCAAGTGATCAGCCTGTCTCACAGGCGCCTGGCGAGTGTGACTGCCTGGTGGGTCGGCGGCTGCCGCGACGTGGTGAACCTGCTGGAGTTGGTGCCCGCCGAAGCGGACGGCGACGATGAAATGTCCGACGTCCTGCACCTGGTGCTCGAAACCGATCCGCGCGTGCGCGCCGCGCAGATCACCATCAACGTGGAAAACCACAGGATCACGCTAGCAGGTTGGGTGGCGACCGAAGCCGAAAGCCGGCAAGCGGAACAGGACGCCTGGTGCATGGATGCGATCGGGGGCGTCGTCAATCGTATCCAGGTGCGTGCGTCGATCTGACTGTAGGCCTAGGGGAACGAGTGCGTTCAAGGGCCGTTCGTTGCGACGCTCCGTCAGATGATCAGACCTTCGGGTCGAGTGCACCGGCAGCGAGACGGAAGGGGCGCACTGGGCGCGGGATTTCGGAACGCATGGAACCTTGTGGCGGCGACGCTGGCCGGCATGGTGGGCGACCCGCGAGTACTTTCCCTATAGGCTGCCAAACCTCTTGACATCGTGAATTTGACTTCATAAATTCTCTCCCACTGAACTGTCAGTTTTTGGCAGTTCCACGGCAACGATGCCGTGCCACATTTGGAAGGCTATGTAGCCCCCGAACTCGCGTCCAACGCAGGTTCGGGGGCTTTTTGCTTTTGGGAGACAAAATGGTGACATTGCAGTACAACTCCGCGGAACGTGGCCTCGAGGGCCTTGTCATTGCATGCGTTCAGATGGAGCCTCATGTCGGCAGAAAGCGCGAGAACGTGGCGCAATGCATCCGGCACATCGAAGCCGCTGTGGATCACGGTGCGTCCCTGGTGGTGTTGCCGGAGCTGGCCAATACCGGCTACGTGTTCACGGATCGCGCCGAGGCGTTCGCGCTGGCCGAACCGTTGCCGCAAGGGGAAACCGCGCAACTGCTTGCTGAAACGGCGCGCCGTCTTGGTGTCCATATCGTCAGCGGTATCGCCGAACGGGCTGGCAACCAACTCTACAACTCAGCAATCCTGACCGGCCCCGCGGGTCACGTCGGCGTCTATCGTAAGCTGCATCTGTGGAATAACGAACATCTCTTCTTCGAGCCGGGTAACCGTGGCGTTCCAGTATTCGATACGCCGCTGGGACGAATCGCCATCGCAATCTGCTACGACGGGTGGTTTCCCGAAACATACCGGCTTGCCGCGATGCAGGATGCGGACATCGTTTGCGTGCCGACCAACTGGGTGCCGATGCCCGCGCAACCGGACGATCGTCCCGCCATGGCCACGACGCTCACCATGGCGGCTGCGCACAGCAACGGCGTGGCGATCGCATGCGCAAACCGCATCGGCACGGAGCGCGGTCAGCCGTTCATCGGCCAGAGCCTGATCGTGGGCGGTAACGGATGGCCTGTCGCGGGCCCGGCCAGTGTCGATCGCGAAGAAATCCTGTACGCCTCGATCGATCTGGAGCGCACCCGTTCGGAACGCACGCTGAACACCTTCAATCACGTGCTGCACGACCGGCGCGCGGACGTGTACGACCCGATGCTGGGCACCGGCTGGCCTGCGTCGCGTTCATGACGCATCCCATCGCACCTGTATGAAGCACAAACATTTCATTCGACCACTGTGAGGAAAAAATCCATGCTTCCGTTCAACAAACCCATCCTTGTCGGCGCAGTCGTGGCGCTCGCCACGGCCTGCACCTGCATCAGCGCACTCGCCGCCGATCCGATCAGAATCGGTGTAGCAGTGGGACTGTCCGGCGCAAATAGTGTGGTTGCGCCGGCCGTCGTGCAGTCGTCGCAACTCGCCGTCGACGAAATCAACGCATCGGGTGGGATCATGGGCCGCCAGGTGCAGCTCGACATCACCGACGACGCATCCGGTGCAGTCGGCGCGCAGAAGGCGTACGACACGCTGGTGTTCCAGAAGAACGTCGACGCGATCATTTCCATGGAAACGAGCGCCGCGCGTAACGCGGCGCTGCCGATCGTGGCGCGCGGCAAGAAGCTTTTGGTGTACACGTCGTTTTATGAGGGCCGTTCGTGCAGTCCGTGGATGTACGTGAACGGCTGGGTGCCTGAGCAGCAGGTCGCGCCGGTGGTCGATTATTTCGCGAAAAGCAAGGGCGCCAAGACCTTCTATCTGGTCGGCAACGACTACGTTTTTGGCCGCGGCATGCTTGGATTCACCAGAAAATATATCGAGGAGCACGGCGGCAAGGTAGTCGGCGAGGAGTACTTGCCGATCGACGGCACCGACTGGACGCCGATCCTTTCCAAGATCCGTGCGGCTCACCCTGATGCGCTGATCAGCGCGACGGCCGGCGGCGCACCCAACGTGTCGCTTGCCAAACAGCTGAAGGGTTCCGGCATGACGCTGCCTTATGGCAACCTGGCGATCGACGAAGGCACCGCGAAGAGCATGGGCGACGTCGCCGCCGGTATGTACATGTCGGGCTCCTACCTGACGGGCATCGATACGCCGGGCAACAAAAAATTTCTCGCTGCGATGGACAAAAAATTCGGCAAGGATCTAAAGACGCCGAACGAGTTGTCCGAGCCGCAATACGAAGCCTTCTTCCTGTACAAGGCCGCGGTGGAAAAGGCGGGCTCCACCGACGCCGACAAGGTGATCAAGGCGCTGGGCCAAGTGTCGTTTGACGGACCGCGCGGACCGGTGGCCATGAACAGGAGCCGGCACACGCCTCTTGCCATGCGCCTCGGCCAGATACAGCCGGACGGCTCGGTGAGGATCCTGCAGACCTTCCCGAATGTGGACCCGGGCGCGCAGTGCCCGAACATCAAGTAGAAGCAACTCGAAATACGGCATCCGCCTGATGCATATCCGCAGGCAACGCACAGGCGGATGCGACTGGAGAAGACAATGGTTCTTGCACTCGATATTTTCACAACCGCGGCGGTGCTGTTCATCGTGACCGCAGGATTGATGGTGATTTTCGGCGTGATGAAAATCGTCAATTTCGCCCATGGCGCGCTGCTGACGATAGGCGCCTACGCGAGCTTCGTCGTGACGCAGCTCAAGCTGAGTCCGTGGCTCGGGCTGCCACTCGCGATCGTGGTGGGTGCCGCCGTGGGCATGCTCGTCGAGCAGGTGATCGTCCGGCCGCTCTACAAGCGTCCGCTCGACGCGATCCTCGCCACCTGGGGTCTGGGTATCGTGATTGGGCAGCTCATCGTGATGGCGTTTGGCCGCGAGGCGCAGTTCGTGGAGACGCCGCTCAAAGGGGCCGTCACTATCGCGGGGACCGATTACTCTGCCTACCGTTTGCTGCTGATCCCGATCGCGCTCGGTCTGTGCGTCCTCATGAGCGCGCTTCTCGCGGGAACGCGCTTTGGCATCAGGACACGCGCGGTGATCATGAACGAGGACCTGGCGCGAAGTCTCGGCATTCATTCCGGCCGCATCCGTTTCATTACCTTCAGTCTGGGCGCGGCGCTCGGTTCCCTCGCCGGCACGCTCATTACGCCGCTATCGAGCGTCGATCCCGATATGGGGCTGCCGTGGCTGGTGAGCGCGTTCATGCTGGTCATGGTTTCAGGACACTCGATGCTCAGCCTGCTGGTGACGTGCCTCGTGTTCGGCGCTTGCCAGGTGCTGGTCAGCACGTTCGTCAGTCCGGTACTGGGCGGATTGACGATCGCCGTGCTGGCGGCGCTCACGTTGCGGATTCGTCCCAAGGGGTTCTCTCATGGCTAAAGTCGACGAATCGGTGCATCGTGCCGGTGCTCCAACTGTGCAAGGCGACGGGCAAGCACGCAAACGGCCAACCATTCACGGACGCGGTCTGCTCATGGCCGGCGGGGTGGGTGTGGTTCTGCTGGCCGCCGGTCCGCTTGTTTTCGGCTCGTATCTGCTCAACGTCCTCATTCAGGCTTTCTTCTTTTCCATCGTGGCCGTGACCGTGGATATTCTGTGGGGTTACACCGGCTATCTGACGTTCGGGCAATCGGCGTTCTTCGGTCTTGGGGCCTATGCCGCAGGTCTCGTGTTTACGCACGGTGGTTTCTCGGCGGGTTATGTGGTGCTCGCACTGGGCGCGGCAATCGCGGTGACCGCGGCCGTGGCTGCGTTGCTCGGCTGGTTGTCGTTCTATCGCGGCGCGTCGCCGTTTTTCGCGACTGTGATGTCGCTCGTATTGCCGATCGTTCTCAGCCAGTTGCTGCTCTCCGGCGGCGCGTGGACCGGTTCGAGTTCGGGACTCACCGGCTACGAGACCTTCGATCTTTCGCTGCAGGCCTGGTACTGGCTTGCCGGTGCGGCGCTGCTGGTCGTCGCCACGCTTGCGTGGCTATTCGTGCGAAGCGACGGCGGCCGCGTGCTGGCTGCCATTCGCGACAACGAATCACGCTGTTCGTACCTCGGCATCAATACGTCGCTCGTAAAGATCGCCTTGCTGGTTGCGACCGCAGCCATCGCCGGTCTCGCGGGATTCGGCTACGGATCGTTCAGCGGCGTGGTCGCGCCCGAGCTGGCCGGGTTTGTCCTCGGCACCCAACTGATCATCTGGGTCGCGCTCGGCGGCAGAGGAACGTTGTGGGGGCCGGTGATCGGCGCGCTTCTGATCAATGTCGGGACCGCCTATCTCAGCGGCAGCATGCCATTCGCGTGGCAACTGATCCTGGGCGCCGCGTTCGTGGCCGTCATCGTGCTATTGCCGCAAGGTCTGGTGCCGCTGTTGCTAAAGCCATTGCGCCATCTGGCCGGTCATGGCGCCGAACCGGAACTGGTCGAACGCGACGTAGGTGTGGCTCATCAACGGGATCTGTCAGCGCCGGCCCTGCAGATGAGCGGCGTTGCCAGGCATTTCGGCAGCCTGAAAGTGTTGCAAGGCATCGACCTGAACGCCAATGGAGGTGAGCTGGTTGGTCTCATCGGCCCGAACGGCGCCGGCAAAACGACGCTCATGCGCTGCATGAGCGATGGTGCGGAACGCTCCGCCGGCACGGTTGTGCTGTGTGGCCACGATGTCCGTCAATTGCCGCCGAGCCGATGCGTGCATTTCGGGTTGGGGCGCAAGTTCCAGAACGCGAATATCTTCGAGACGCTTACCGTTGCCGAGTGCCTGAGAATCGCGGGCACCATCATCGAACGGCCATCGCTGTTCCGACGTTCCACTACGCTTGCGCTGCCGCCGTATGCGCTGGAGGTGCTTCGTACCACTCATCTCGATCAGAGGCTGGGCGCCGTGGCGAAGGATCTGTCGCACGGGCAGCAGCAGGCGTTGGAACTGGCGATGGTGCTCGCCCTGGAGCCACGGATCGTGCTGCTCGACGAGCCCACGGCAGGTTTGACCAAAACGGAGCGCACGCAAATCGGGAATGTGCTCGCCGCATTGGCTCACCAGTATCAGCTTTGCTGTCTGCTGGTGGAACATGACCTCGATTTCGTGGCCGGGATTGCCACGCGCATCGTGGTGCTGCATCAGGGGCGTATCGTGATGCAAGGCAACTTCGACGAAGTAGTCAACTCGGAGCTGGTCAGAACGATTTATGCAGGGACCGCGCAAAGCGCCGCGGCAGGCGAAAACGTCGGACAACAGGAGGCGTCATGAGCCGGATCGCGCTGGAATTGCAGGACGTGACGAGCGGGTACAAGGCTTCGGTCGTGCTCCGCAAGTTGTCGATGACCGTTGCCGACGGCGAGGCCGTCGCGCTGCTCGGCAAGAACGGCATGGGCAAGACGACGGTGCTCAAGACAATCATGGGCTATCTGCCGAAGCAAGCCGGCGCCATCCGGGCGCGGGGGCAAGATATCACGCGCATGGCGCCTCACCAGATCGCGCGAGAAGGCATTGCTTACGCGCCTCAGGAACACGCATTGTTTCAGGACCTCACCATCCGCGACAATCTGCGTCTTGGGCTCGCGAAGGCATCGGCGTTCGACGAACGCTTTGCCGGGATCGAGCCGGTGTTCCCGGTGTTCGCGAGTCGTCTGAAGCAATTGGCCGGCACGCTTTCCGGCGGCGAACAGAAGATGCTGCTGGTGGCGCGCGCGCTCATGATGCGTCCTTCGCTCATTTTGCTCGATGAGATTACGGAAGGGTTGCAACCGTCCGTGATCGAACGTCTCGCCGACGCGCTGCTATGGGAACGCAGCCAGCACGGCACGGCGCTGCTGCTGGTAGAGCAAAATGTTCCCTTTGCGCTGAAGGTTGCCGACCGCTACGCGGTACTCAAGCAAGGCGAGATCCTCGAGCATGGCAACGCGAAGGATGAAGCGGCGGTGGGATCGATCTTCGAACACTTGCGTGTGTAACATGCGGGACGACCATGACGATAGGCGACACATGATGAACGCAAACTCATTTTATCGACCCCGCTCCGGACTGGACATGCTCGAGCAAACTGCCGCCGACCCTCGCGAGCGCGGTCGCGTCGTCCTCGAGTCGCTCGCGCGCATCGAGGAAGTCGAGCCGGAGGTGAGGGCGTTGACGGCCGTTGCGCAGCGCGAAACGGCGTTGACCGCGGCTGCTGGTGCAACGGGGCCGCTGGCCGGCATGCCGATCGCGGTGAAAGATATCTTCGACACGAGCGACCTGCTCACCTGCTACGGCTCTCCAATTTACGAAGGCCATCAGCCGAAGTCCGATGCCGCGATTGTCACGCTGTTGAGGCGCAACGGCGGCATCGTCATCGGCAAGACCGTCACCAGCGAGTTTGCCTATATGAACCCGCCGGTGACGCGCAATCCGTGCGACCTGGCGCGTACCCCCGGCGGATCGTCATCCGGGTCGGCCGCCGCGGTGGCCGCCGGGATCGTGCCTTTCGCGATCGGTTCGCAGACCGGCGGCTCGACCATCCGGCCCGCTTCGTTCTGCGGCATCGCTGGCTACAAGCCCACGCTCGGCATGTTGCCGACCGTCGGCATGAAGTGCTTTTCGTGGTCGCTGGACACGGTTGGCCTGTTTGGCGCCGGCGCGCGCGACGTGGCTTACCTCGCGCAGGTGCTGTCGGGCCACCAACTGGCCGTGGACGATGTATCCGCCAACCCGGTATTCGGCGTGCCGGACAGCTACCCATGGACCGAACCGTCCGCGAATGCCAGCACCGCGCTCGACACGGCGGTGCGGGCCATCGAGCAGGCGGGGGGCCGTGTGCGGCGTGTGCGTTTCGCTCCGTGGATGGCCGACCTGGTCGCCGCGCACAATACGATTCAGAGCTACGAGTCATATCGGGCACTGGGCTTCGAGTACGATCATCACCGTGCCGATCTATCGCCACTGCTCGCCGGTTTTCTTGAGCGTGCTGCGAGGGTGGATACGACAAGCTACGCCAAGGCGTGTGTTCTCGCGGAACAGGCGAAGACCAGGCTTGCCGGGTTGTTCGACGGTATGACCGGACTGCTGACGCCCAGCGCACCCGACGAAGCGCCCGACGGCCTGGCGTCCACAGGCGACCCCGCATTCAATCGCAATTGGACGTTGCTCGGCTGCCCGTGCGTGAACGTGCCGGGATTGAAGGGCACACGAGGCGGCCCGATTGGCGTGCAGGTGATCTGCCGCCCGTGGGACGATGCCCGATGCCTCGAGGCTGCTGCGTTCGTCGAGCAGGCGATCGCTGCGTCAGTGGGACGTGTTCCCGCGACCTAGGAAACGAGGAAGCGATGCAAGGAGGAAGCGAAATGGAGGCAAGCTCGCGACAGTCGGCCAATCCGGCGCCCGCGGACGATGGTTGGCGCATCGGCGTGTTGTACTCGCGCACGGGCGTGACTTCGGCAACCGAGTCGGAGCATTTTTTCGGCACGGCGCTCGCGATTGAAGAAGTCAACGCGGCCGGCGGAGTGAGCGGGCGCCTGCTCGACCCCGTTGTTTACGATCCGAAGAGCGATCCCGATGAATACCGCCGGCTCGCCACCCGGATGCTGCAGGAAGACGACGTGACCGTGATTTTCGGCTGTTCGACCTCGTCGAGCAGAAAGGCGGTTTTGCCGGTGATCGAGCGCACCAACGCATTGCTATGGTACTGCTCGATCTACGAAGGGTTTGAGTATTCGCCCAACGTGATCTACACCGGCGCGGTGCCGAACCAGAACAGCATGCAACTGGCGGCCTACCTGCTGCGCAATCATGGCCGCCGTTTTTTTCTGGTGGGCGCCGACTATATCTATCCGCGAGAATCGAACCGGATCATGCGCGACATGGTCGAGCAGCATGGCGGTGAAATCGTGGAAGAACTCTATCTGCCGAGCGACGCAGATCCGGCGGCGCTGGAAGAAGTGGTGCGGCAGATCAGGAGCGTCGAGCCCGACGTCGTGTTCTCCACTCTGATCGGGCGAGGTGCGCGTGCTTTTTATCGGCTGTATCGCGAGCACGGTATCGACCCTGCACAGATTCCGATTGCAAGCTTGACGATGACCGAAGGCGAAACGCGGATGATTGGCCCCGAACTATGCGGCAGCCACATCATCTCGGCGAGTTACGTCAACACGCTGAACCTCGCGAGTAATGAGCGCTTTCTGAAATCATGGCATGCGCGATTCGGCGATCAACCGGCCAGCATGTGGTCGGAGATGGCGTACAACCAGGTGCATCTCTTTGCGCTGGCGCTGGCCCGTAGCGGAAGTCTCGATACGGCGAAGCTGGTGGAGGCGGTGCACGAAGTCGAATTCGATTCGCCGGAAGGGCTGCTGAAAATCGACCCGGAGAACAATCACGCGATACTGACGCCGCGCATTGCCGTGTGCCGGCCGGACGGCTCGTTCGACATAGTCTGGGAGGGGCGAGGTCCGATCAAACCTGATCCGTATCTGACGTCGTACGGATTCGCGGAATTCTGGCTCGATGGAGAATCGGTATGAGCACGGGGGCCCGTCGCCTTTTCGACGATCTACGCACGCTGCGCGTCCTCGTGATTCATCCGCCGGGCGACGACCGCATTGTTCTGGAAGAGCAGTTGCGCCGCATCGGCTGTCCGGTGCGCGTGCTCTGGCCGTTTCCGTCGCAGCTGCCGGCCGATGTCGACGCGATTTTCTTTCTCGTCGGCCCCGAAACCCGCAGCGCGGGCAACTGGTGCGCAGCCGATACCGAAGCAACGTTGATCGCGCTATCCGACTACGAGAATCCAACGGCGCTAAAAATGCTGGTGGATACGCAGGCGCATGGCGTCATCACGAAGCCCTACCGTTCCACCGGCATCCTGAGCACCCTGGTGCTCGCGCGCGCGTCCTCAGGCTATCAGCAGCGGTTGCACAGCAAGGTCGCGAAGCTCGAGGAAGCGATCAAGGCGCGACGCCACGTCGAGAAGGCCATCCGCATCCTCATGGAGGCGCACCAGCTCAGCGAAAATGAAGCCTACGAGCACATTCGCTCGAGAGCGACAAGTCTCCGGGTCACGGTGAGCGAGATCGCTACGCTGGTGATCGATGCACATGAGGCAATGGAAAAACTCGGTCTTGCCAAGGGATCAAAACTTTGAGTCGTGACGGCGCCAGTGGAACGCCGGCGAGGATTGATATCGGACGACGCGCTTCCGAATTCATTGCGCGGCCTCGCAGAACCTGCCGGTCCCAACGACGCCTGCGCTGCTGCGCAATCTACTGGGCGGTCTGCTGACGTTGATACTCGTTGTGCTTCATTTGCATGTAGTCGGCGCGGCTGACCTCGTGCAATTGCCGCGGATACTGCTCGGTCGCATCGAACCAGTCGGTGAGGCGTTTTTCGAGGCGGGCGTTGGGCGGGCTGGAAAGCGCACCCAGGTACGCATCGACGGCTAGGTAATAGCGCATGGTATTGCGTTCCACCAGGCCGCGCACGCCGCCGATGTACTGCGTCTCGCCCGTCGACTGATCGGGCGTGGAGGAAAAGCCAACCTTGTCGCTGCCGATGGTCGCCAGATAGGTTTTCATCGCAAGCCGTCCTGTCGTGCCATAGCCGTAGGCGTAGGTCAGATGGATAAAGGTGCGGTTATCGCCCACGGGTATCGCCTCCATCACGATACGGTAGTCTTTCGTACTCAGCGGACCCGTGGCGGCCGAGAGTTCCACGCGAAGATAATCCGGGTTGGTCGCGGCCGGCCGATAGTTGAATTGCACACGGTAGGACGAGGAAAGCGATTCCTCAGTTTTCTTGCCGATGTTCACTGCGAGGAACGTACCGCTGGCGCTCGTCGATGCATGGCAGTACTTGGTGTTCAGGTGCAGGATCAGCACGTCGCACCAGTTGGCCGGGCCCTGAGTCGGGTCGTTGAGCGTGCCGTTGACCGTCGCGAACGGATAGTTGAGCACACCGTAAATATCGCCCTTGAGCGCCGAGGGCAACTCCTGCGATTCGAGGTAGAGCGGTCGCTGGAACTGGTTGTGTGCGAGCTGCTGCGTCAGACTCTGGAATTTGTCGCGCAGGCTCGCTGCGTTGCCGGCCGCTTGCGCGAAGGCGCTCTGGCACAGGCAGCAGAGCACCGCCAGCATCGCGGCCATCAGCCACTGACTGCGGTTGCTTGCTGCAGATCTGGCAAGCCTGCTCATGGACGCGCTCCTACTTTTGGCTCAGATTGCGGGGCGCCGTGCGTGGATCGGATCGTGGAGCCCTCGTTGTCCCGCATTCTTGCAGGAGGTGGAGGGGTTTGTACATCCGTAATCGCCGCTGTCGTGCAATCGGCCATTGCCGACAGTCAGGCATCGTCGCGGGTGAAACGGACCGCGGGCCGGGTGTCACCTGATCGACAGCTTCAAGGTGTAGTTATTGACTCTTCGAGTTACTCGGCAGGTTATCGATAGAGCGATTGCGGGAGAAGTCGAGCGACCTTGGTGGGTCTCAAGCGTGGGACAGTTGAAAGTCAGATATCCTCACCGAGATTGTTGCGATCCCTGCGGGAACCGGGCTTTAATGCAGTCTGCAATGGTGCGGTGAATTGATAGCCGCGCGGAGCGGATGGCGGCGTCGCCCGAAGTGACCGCGCGCAGGGTCCTGGACGGAGGCGACCGATTGACACGGGTGCGCCATTCGCGATTTTTTTAACGCCGCCTGTCCGTCAGCATGCGGTCCGAGCGTCATTGTAATGGCGGCCCGATGCCATTCAGCCGCCTTAACCCCATGACGGAGGCTCATATGCAATACCTATTGATGATCTATTCGGAAGAAAACGGCTGGAACCAGATGACCGACAGCGAGCGGCAGCAAGGGGTTGCCGCCTATCAGGCGTACACCGAATCGTTGAAAAAAGCGGACGCGCTGGTGGGCGCCAACCGGCTCCAGCAGACGAGCACGGCCACCACGGTGCGGCTCGTCGACGGTAAGCCGCAGGTGCTGGACGGACCTTATTCCGATTCGAAGGAACAACTCGCCGGCTACTACCTGATCGACGTGCCCAACCTGGACGCGGCGATCGCGTGGGCGTCGCGTTGTCCCGGCGCGGCGCACGGCCTCATGGAAGTGCGCCCGGTCTGGACTGCGCCTTATGATGCGCCATCCGCTGCATGAGTCCGGGCGGCGCCGACCGTGACGCTGACGGCGCCGCGCATGCGATTGCCGAGGCGGTCGCGCGCCGCAGTTACGGCAAGCTCGTCGCGCTGCTGGCGATGCGCACGCGCGACGTCGCCGCGGCCGAGGACGCGCTGGCCGACGCGTTTGCGGCCGCGCTCGCGGACTGGCCGCAGCGCGGCTGCCCCGCGAATCCCGAAGCGTGGCTGATGACGGTTGCGCGCCGCCGGGCGGTCGATGGCGCGCGTCATCGCCGTGTCGGCGACGAAGTGGTGAACCAGCTGGCGATCCTCGCCGACGAGATCGACGAGCGTGAAGCAGGCATGTTGCCCGACCGGCGGCTTGCGCTGCTGTTCGCGTGCACGCACCCTGCGCTCGAGGCCGCGATTCGCACGCCGCTGATGCTGCAGGTGGTGCTGGGGCTCGAAGCGAAGACGATTGCGTCCGCGTTCCTGATGTCGCCGGCCGCGATGAGCAAGCGCCTCGTGCGGGCAAAGAACAAGATTCGCGAAGCGGGCATTCCGTTCAGCGTACCCGAGCGCGAGGAGTTGCCCGGCCGGCTCGCCGCGGTGCTGGAAGCAGTCTATGCGGCGTATGCGGAAGGGTGGACCGATCCGGTCGGCGGCGATACCGCGCGACGCGATCTTGCCGGCGAGGCGCTGTTTCTTGCACAACTGCTCGTCGAATTGCTGCCCGAGGAACCAGAGACGCTTGGTCTGCTCGCGCTGATGCTGTATGCGCAGGCGCGGCGCGATGCGCGACGCGATGCGGCCGGCGACTACGTGCCGCTGTCGGCTCAGGATCCGGCGACATGGAACGCGCCGATGATCGACGCAGCCAATGCACTGCTGCGGCGCGCGAACACGCTCAACGCAATCGGACGCTTTCAGCTCGAGGCCGCGTTGCAGTCTGCGCACGTCCACCGTTGCCGGACGCATCGGCCGAACTGGGACGAGGTCGTGCAACTCTACGATGCGCTACTTACGATTGCAGCATCACCGGTGGTCGCGGTGAACCGCGCGCTCGCGCTGGCCGAACGTGACGGCCCGCAGGCGGCGCTCGACGCGCTCGAACCGTATGCGCACGATCCGCGGCTGGCCGACTATCAGCCGTACTGGGCCGCGCGCGCCGATCTGCTCGCGCGTGCCGGCGCGACGGCCGAAGCGCTCGGCGCTTACGATCTCGCGATCGGACTCGAACGCGATCCGGCCGTGCGCCGGTTCTTGCAGCGCAAGCGCATCGAACTGTCATCGACGAGGAGTTAAATTGGCGCTTGCGTTTGTCACGCGAGGTTGCAAGCCGCGCGCGCTAACGCCACTCAGACCCGCGCTATGCGAGTCGCGTATGCCGCTTGCATGAGCCTGTTAGCTGCCAACAGGAGATGGTCGACCTTCGCTCAAGAGGTCACTGACCGACAAGAACACATGAACCCTACGAAGCTCTGGAGTCCATCCTCAATATGATCTAAAAATGAGGAGGCGCGAATTGCACGCTATGCGTCTCGAGTTAATGAGGTCATTCACGTGAATGATCGCTACATCCAGGAGAGCAGCAGTCATGGTGCAAATAAAACGAATTCATGCTGCGCTCTTCGCCGCAGCGATCGCCACGATTGCGCCGGCCTGTCAGGCGCAAAATACCACCGACTGGCTGGCGAACACCTATGGGACTCTCGCCGCCCACGTGGGTAACACCGCGCGTTCCATGTGGGTCGCGCCCGAGGGCGTCATCTATACGGCATCCATGTGGGACGAGTTCGAGGGTGGCGTCGCGATCTACCAGAACGGCAAGAGCCTCGGCTCGATCGGCGCGCACGGCGAGTTTCAGGGCGGCGCGATCACGGGCAACGCGACGTCGATCTTCGCGGCACTGCAGCCCGGCGGGTCGTACGGAAGCGGCGCGGTGGGACGATACAACCGCACCACCAAGGCTCGCGATCTTTTGATTCAGGTCAGTGCGTCGACCAACCAGCCTCGGGTCGACGTCATCACCGGACTCGCCACGGCGGGCTCGCTCCTCTATGCGAGCGACTTCTATGGCAATCGCGTCCGCATCTACACCACCGACGGTGTCTGGAAGCGGGACATCAACGTGTCGGGGCCGGGCGCGCTCGCCCTGGATGCCGCGGGCAACGTCTGGGTCGCACAGAAGAGCGAGGGCTCGACTGTCGAGTTCAGTCCGACTGGCGCGCTGCTGAACACCATCCGTATGCCCAGTGGATCGCAGCCGTCGTCGCTCTATTTCGATGCATCGTCGGGGCAGCTCATGATAGGGGACGAGGGCCCCGACATGAACATCAAGCGCTACAAACTCTCGGGCACGCCGACGCTGGCCGGTACATTCGGCATTCAGGGCGGCTATCTCGACACCACGACGGGAATCAAAGGCCAGGTCGGCGCGAAGCGCTTCACCCGCGTCACTGGCATCGGCAAGGACACCGCCGGCAACCTCTATGTGCTCAACAACCCGTGGGGCGGAAGCTGGGACCTCGGCCGCAATGGCGGCACCGACATTCATGCGTATAACAGTGCCGGCAACCTGCGGTGGACGCTTCAGTCCCTCAACCTCGAGGGCATCGCCGCCCCGGACCCGGCCACGGATGGCGCCTTGTTCTATGGCGGCACCAACATCTACAGCGGCAGCGCTGGAGGCACCTTCGTCGCGAACACCGTCGATCCGTTCACCTACCCTTCGGACCCGCGCATCAACATGAACGATCACTCACGGGACGAGCACTTCGGTCAACTTGCCACCGTCGGTGCCAACCGGATCCTCGTGGCGTCCGGCCAGAATCCCGATATCTTCTACTTCTTCCACTTCAATGCTGCGAATGGCTACATCGCCATACCGGACGCCACGCTTCCTGGTCCGGCGTTCAAAACGACCGCGGCGGTCAGGGACGGATTCAGCATCGACAGCAAGGGGGGCGTGTGGGCGGGTCTGGATAAGACGGGCTTCATCTACCACTACCCGCTGACCGGCTTCGACGCCAGCGGCAAGCCAACATGGGGACCCGGCATCCCTATCCGCATTCCCGCGAGCATCCAGCCGCTGACGCGCATCGTCTACCTCGCGGACAGCGACACCATGATTCTCGGGCAGGGTGTCGTCGGGAGTACGGACTGGACCTCGATAGGCACGCGGATCGAGGTGTATCACGGCTGGAGCGCGGGCAACACCACGTCACCCAATCCGGTGATCAACCTCACCCATGCCGGCGCCAAGTCGATTGACGCGGCCGGCCGCTACCTTTTCGTCGGCTACTGGTTCGGCAGCGGTCAAGCTTTGCCGAACATCGACGCCTTCAATCTCGCTACAGGCAACCTCGACACCACGCTGGTCAACACCAATAGCCGTGCCGTGGACGCCAGCAGCGCGATCGATGCGATGTACGGCATCAGGGCATACCTTCGATCTACCGGCGAGTACGTGGTCACGAAGAACAACGTCAAGGGCTCCAGTATTACTGTTTATCGCTGGACGCCCTGATCGTGCGTTTCCGTAGACTCTTCACCTCAGGTGCTGGAACCGGCGCGAACAATCAATGTATCGGCGCGTCACCTGCGAATGTCCTCTCAGCAGATTGCGTGCGGACATTCGCCGTCTCCTATCGACTGGCAGCTTCGCATGCATGCGGCTGGTAGTAGACCACCGGGTTCGCGATTGCTCGGCGATTCGGACCGCCTGTGCGCTACGCCCTGCCGAAAGCAGGCGGATTCCTCTCGATGAAATCGGGCAGATTGCCATGCACCGGATGCGCAACCGGTGCGTATGCGTAGAGCCTCAACCACTCGCTATAACCCTGTACGAGAAAGCCTCCTGAACGTTCTATGTACAGCTGGCGGGAGGTCTCGTAGACGACTCGAAGCGCAAACCACGGCACATGCGGCAAGTCGTGATGAACCAGATGGTAGTTGTTGTTCAGAAACAGCAGACGCCAGAACCACGCCGCTTCGTTGATGACCGTGCGATGCTCGTGTGCCTGCGCCGCACGATGTTCCTGAAACGAGCGGATCGAGCCCAACGACAGCGCGCCATAACCCGCGCCGACGACAAAGACCCACGCCGGAATCCCACACGCACGTTGCAGCCAGGCCGTGAGCCCGGCGAGTGCGGCGAAGTGCGCGAGCCACACCGGGACATCGCGCCAATCGCCGCTTCTGATTCGACGCAGCGCTTGCACGCCCGTTGCGGCAATGGCGAACGCCGGCCCGATCAGCAGGCGCCCGATAAACGTATTGCGGAAGGTCAGCAGTGCGCGAATCGCCCAACCCGCGCGTCGCCACACGAGCGCGCTGACGAAGTAGCTCTCGGGGTCGCGCTCGGGATGCGTCAGATGCGGATCGTCGTGATGCTGAAGATGTGAGTCGCGATAGATGCCGTAGGGAAACCACACGGCGAGCGGCGCGAACCCTAGCAGAGCGTTGACGAACGGCGAACGCGTCGGATGGCCGTGCAGCAGTTCATGTTGCAAGGACATGTACCACGTGCCGAGCACGGCCAGCAAGAGAGCGGTGAGCGGCAAGCCGAGCTCGCGCGCATGCGTCGCCACGCCGAACCATCCTCCATAGATCGTCACGATCAGCGCCCAGGTCGGCCATTGCGTGCGCCAGGTCCAGCTTGTCGCCAGGCGGGCGAGTGCGTTGCGTTGCGTGTCGTCGAGATAAATCGCCATGGGCGGGATCGGTCGGAATGCAGGTTCAGACCGATCCTACGGACCCGCGCGCGTTGCCAGAACCAATTTGTTCAGCAATGCATCTGCTCAAACGTGCATAGGCGCGCGGGCCTAAGCACCGGCGCGCTCTGCGAGCTTGCGGGGCAGGCGCTTACGGCGCGTCCGCCACGCGGCAGGCGTGATCCTGGAGGCCTTCCGCCGAGCCGCTGCCGTTGTCCACGTCGAGCCCGCTATTCACGACCAGCCAGCCGTCCTTCTGAGCGGACGGCCCCGCGCCCGTCACGAGAATGGTTTGCCCGGCCATCGCCGCAGCGCCCTGGTTGTCCCGCGCGACGATGCGAAACGGGTTGTCGGCCCCCTCGAGCGAAGTCACGCGCATGATGCGGTAGCGATTGCCGTCGAGCGTCTCCCAGCGCCATTCATCGGGCGAGTCTTTGGCGTGGCGCGCGAGCGCTTCGCTGATATCGCCGCGTATGCAATCGATATGGATATGCAACTGGTTCTGCGTGCGGCGATATTGCGAGTTGATTTCGAGGCTGAGCTGATTGTCAGGCAGCGAGCGCTTGACCGACTTCTCGACATAGGTGCGCGCGTCCCAAGCGTCGACCCAGTAATCCTGCGCATGCGGCGCGAGCACGAGCGGGCTTTCGATCCCAGTGATGCGGTCGGTCGGAATCAGCAGATGCTGCGAGCGTCCGACGATATCCTTCAGGATCGCGTAACGTTTGTTCAGGTCGACAAACGTGCATTGACCCGGCGTGCCGGTGGCCTGCTGAGACGGCACGCAACGCAAATCGACGATCTTCCACAGCGCATTCGAATCGACCGCGGCGAGGCGCGCGCATGCGCTAGCGGCCAAGGCGATGGCTAACGCCGCGGCGATTCGCGCGCCGTGGCGCAAAAGGGCCCGCTGCGGGAGAGCGGGCGTTGGTATTTTCATCGGTGTTTTAGTCTAGTTTTTTTAGAGGCGTTGTGAGGGTCGTTGCGGTATCAAAGCACCGGCGCCGGCAGCGCGCCGAGAAGCTGTTCGAACGCCACGCCAATCGCAAGAAGACGCCGGTCTTCACCGAGCGGGCCGTCCAGTTCGAGTCCGACCGGCAAGCCGCTCGCGGTCATGCCCGCCGGCAGCGAAAGCCCCGGTATGCCCGAGGTGCTGGCCGGATCGGTGTTGCGTAGGAACGCGTCCATGGTGTCGATCGCTGCCGAACCGTCGATCGAGACTACCGACGAGCCGTTGATGTCGTCGATCGGCACGGCGGCGAGACGCGTGGTCGGAAACAGCAGCGCGTCGAGCCGCTCGTCGGCGAACGTCGCGGCCATGTACTGCTGCAAGCGCGGACGCCAATGATTCAGCGCGGCCTCGTAGCGGTCGCCCAGCACATCGTCGAGCACGCCGTCGTAGATCGCGCGCACGTCCGGGCTGGCAATGCGGGCCGCCATTTCGACGACGGTTTTGACGGGCGCGTCGTTGGCGACGAGCCAGCCCAGCACGTCCTCGAGCGGCTCATGGATCGCGATCGGACCGCCCACCATGCCGTTTAGCTCGTCCAGTTCGCTCATCGCCACCGGCACGAGCACCACGCCCGCCGCTTCGAGTTGCTTCAACGCGGCCCGCGCGACGTCTTCCACCTGGCGTTCGAGCCCTTCCCAGAGCGGCGCGGGCAGACCGATGCGCAACCCGTTCAACGCGACGGCCGGCAATGCGCCGGCGCCGGTGATCACGCCGTCGAGCAGCGCGATATCGGCGACGGTGCGCGCCATTGGCCCGACCGTGTCGCGCGTATGGCTGATCGGCACCACGGCGTTCGGATCGTGATAGCGCCGTTCGGGGCCGCCGTTGCCGACCGACGGACGAAACCCCGCCGTGCCCGTCAACGCGGCCGGGATGCGGGTCGAGCCGCCGGTGTCGGTGCCCAGGCCCGCGGGCACGATGCGCGCGGCAATCGCCGCGGCAGTGCCGCCCGACGAGCCGCCCGGAATCAGCGTGGGATCGTAGGGATTGCGCACCGGCCCGGCATGCGTGGCGAGGTTCGTACTCGTGATGCCGAATGCCAGTTCGTGCATATTCGCCTTGCCGAGCACGATCGCGCCGGCGTCGATAAGGCGCTGCACCGAAGGCGCGTTGGTCTTCGGCATAAAGCCCTCGAGCGCCGGTGTGCCCGCCGAGGTCTGCATGCCCGCCGTGTTGATGTTGTCCTTCACGACGATAGGCAAACCGGCGAGCGGCAAGCGAGCCTTGTCGGCCGCGGGCAAGGCGTCGATGCGCCGCGCGGCGGCGAGCGCGCCGTCGAGCTCGAGCGTGGTGAGCGCATTGAGGCTCGAGAGCGCCGCTGCGCGCGCGAGCAAGGTGGCCACGTAGTCGGCGGCGTTCAGGCGGCCGGACTGTATCGCGGCGACGGCTTCTGTAGCGGTCAACGCGAGTTGTTCATCGACGGTCCATGTCATGGCCGGCGTCTCCTTGTCCTGATGGGATTTCCCGGCGCGAGGGTTTCATGAAGCGCAGTGCGAAGCGCGCCAGCTTGGGCCGCAGCAGTCTCGCATCGTAACCGCTCATGCGCCGGACGTTTTCCGCGAGGCAGAGCGCGAACAGGTCGCGCGCGTTCATGGCTTCACCGATTACGCTGCTGCTCGCGGGCAGAAAATTCGAATCGTGCGCCATGCCTTTAGCGTCGATGCCTCTCGCGATGGCGAGACGCTGCCACACCAGCACCACCCAGATCGCGGCCACGCGCAGCGAATGCCACGGTCTGCGCCAGAGTGGCATGGTGCGCCGATACCACGCGACCCAGTTGATAAAAAACAGAATGTGGCGCGCTTCTTCGTGAATCACGGGCTCGAGAGTCTCGACCAGCGCCTCGGGAAAAAAGCCCGACTGCCGCGCCGAGCGGAATAGCCCGAACGCAAAGAAACTGTCGACGCACTCGCTATAGCCCGTGCGCATCCATTCCCATTCGGCGTCGCGCGGCGGCGGATAGTCCGGCTCGGGCGCGATCTCGATGCGGTACGCGGCGACCAGCTTGGAGAGCACGTGCTTGTGACGCGCTTCTTCGTCGCCGTCCATGGTGATGGCTTCGCGCAGCAGGGGATCGCGCAGTTGCGCGGCATAGGTATGAACGGCGATCGACGCGCGGCCTTCGGTCTGCACCGCGATGTCCCAGATCGGCAACGAGCACAACCGCTCGAGCGCATCGGGCGGCAGCGCCGGCCATTCGATCACGGCGGGTTTATAAGGGTTGTGGGTTTCAAGCAGCATCCGGCAAAACATCTGCTTGTGCGCCTCGGAACCGATCTTCACGCGGGCGGGGCCGCGGAATGTCCAGTGGCGTAGGGTGCGGTCTTCGGCAACATCTGTCAGTGTATCGGACATGGCAGGCGTACAGAGGGCGAACTCGATGTGTCGCCTATTCTGGCACAACCGTTCAAATTCCGATGCCGAGCGGCGCAAGCTGGCCCGCGCCGCTCCCAGCGCAAAATGATGCAACTGACGCGATCGGCGATCCTACTGGTGGTTATCGATCCACATGCGTCCCCAGCGGAATGCGTAGGCCAGCGCGTGCTCTTCGTCGAAGAAGTAATCGAGCGCGTCGAATGAATAATGCTGCTCGTGATTCGCGGAAGTTTTTTCGATGGTCAGGTTGGCGGCGAACAGGCCGTTGGGGAGTTGTTGTGCGGCCGGTGCAACTTCGTAACCCTTGTAGCGAATATGTGCGTTCATGATTTTTGGCAATCGTTGTGCCCCGCTTGCGTTGCGAAAAGGCCGGCACGTCGGACGCAACCCGTAGCGCCACGCGGCCGGTAAATCAGCGGGCAGGATCAAGCCTAGGCCGCGCTGCGCAGCGGGTGAACCAATCTTTCGTCGTAAGCAAATCAGGAGGGAGGTGTACAGGAGCCCCGATCGGATCATATTCGCTGTGTTCAGACACACTATCCGGTGTTGCGGATCACGGGTCTGTTATGTGCCGCACGGTTCGCGCGAACGACCGCGCCGTGGGCCGCGCAAGCGGGTCCACGGCGTCGTGAGTCTTGTGGCAAAAGGGATGTAAACCGGGGGACTTAAACCGGGGATTTAAACCGCGTGCAGGAGGCGAGCGGGTTGTGCTTCCTTGAGCGCGGTGCCGGCAAGCGGCGCGGCGTCCGGCGTGCGGTGTGTGTTGAATGCCAGCGCGAATTGCGCGGCCTGCTGGCCGACGGTGGCGAGTTGATCGATCACCTTCGCGTCGGAACAGGTATCGACGGTGTCGAAGCGCGTTTCCAGCGTGTTGATGCCAGCGCCGAACGGCGTTGGCCAGCCGCGCAACGCGTGGACGATCGAGCGCAACGACGTCAGCACCGATCCCGCGGCCTGCCAGCCATACGCGGTGACGATACAGCCAACCGCCCGGCCATCCAGATAGGGGCGCTCGTCGGCGCGCAATTCCTCGAGCGTGTCGAGCGCGTTCTTGACGAGACCGGACACGCCGCCGTGATAGCCGGGCGTGGCGATGATCAACGCGTCCGCGTGGCGCACCGCCTCGATCAGTTCAAGCTGTTCGTCCGTGCGGTGAGCCTGTTCCGGGGCGTAGTGGGGCAGGCTATGCAGGAAGGTGCCGCCGAACAGGCGGGTGTTCGCGCCGGCTGCTTGCGCGCCGCGCAACGCGAAGCCGAGCGCGCGTTCGGTCGACGAGGCGGCGCGTGTCGTGCCGCCAATGCCGATGACGAGCGGCCGGCGATGATGATCGAAACTGGTCAACGAAATGCTCCTTCGGTAGCGGCTCACGGCGCGCCGGCGCGGGGCTGCGCGCAGCGGGCCGGGGCGAACCGGACTTTGAAGTGTCATCTTAATCAGCGCCGGGCGCCGCACGAAGCGACTTTTTGTTCTAACGATATAACCGCGCGGCGTGTTGCCGGCGCGGCGGCGCGCCCGCAGCCGGCGTCGTGGAGCCCATGCCGCGTCCGCTGCAATGCACTTGAAGCCGCGCCGGATAAGCATATGGCGAAGCATTGTTTGGGGGCGCGATGACCTGCGGCTATCATCGAATCGTCTCCTCCATGACACCTCCTTGACATGGGACTCGGCCTCGCCACGCCAGTGGCGGGGCCTTTTTTTATCCGCCGGCTGAAGGGCGCACACGCGGGCCACTTCACGATAAAGCCGTTTTTTGCATGTTACGATCGACCGCGAAGCCAATCACGGCGAGGTCGAGCAAGCAATGGCAACTCTTTATGACACCCTCGGCGTGCCCACGCACGCCACTGACGAAGAAATCAAGCGGGCGTACCGCAAGGCCGCGATGAAGTGGCATCCCGACCGCAATAGCGGCGCCGAAGAAGTGGCACGCGCCACCTTTCAGGAAATCAAGGACGCGTACGCGATCCTCTCCGACGCCGCGCAGCGCAAGGTGTACGACGCGGTGTACGCCGAGCAGATGCGCAGTTGGGAAGCGCAGCACGCACGCCAGCAGAAGGCGCAAGCCGAGCGCGAAGCGGCGGCGCGCGCTGCCGACGAAGCCGCGTATGCGGAGATGGTCTCGCTCGCCATGCGTTTCGCCGACGACGGCCACAACCGCGATGTGCTGTTCGGCGTGCTGCTCGGGCGCCAATGCGAGGCACGGCGAGCCGCGCAGATCGCGGACAGCGTGTCGGCGTTGCAGGCCTCGCGCCGCGAAGCGGCGAAGGCGGAGGCCGAGGCCGAGGCCGCAGAGGCGTCTGAGGTCTCCGATGTTTCAGCCCAGTCCGAGGCAACTTCAGTGAAACAGGACGCCGCCAGGCATGGCGCGCCGGCCGGCCGCGCCAATTCGGGCAAGCGCGAAGAACCCGCTGCCGAGACCCATCCGGCCGGCGTACTCGAAGGTTTGTGGTTTCAGTTCCTCAACGGCTTGCGGTTTTGACGCATCACGCCGGCTGCCGGGCGATTCGCGTCAGTTCTGAGGCGAGTTCGCCGATATAAGGATCGTTCAGGCCGCAGTCTGCGAGCGCGCTCTGCAGCTTGAACACGTACTCCGCGTTGGTGCCGAACAGACCGGTCGCCACCGCCATCAACGGTGCGATCAGCGGTGCTCGCGCGTCGCCTTCGTATTGCGAATTCCCGTGATCCGCCACAAAGGCGATCGCCGATAGTTCGGTGCCGTCCTCGAGCGTGAGCGGCGCCCACGTCGGACGATAGGCGCCGGTCACCATCTCGCGAATCCAGAGAATGCGCAGCTCTTCTTCGAGCGTCTCGCCGCACAGGCGCAACGCGACGCCTTGCGTGCTGCCGCCCTGTTCGAGCGAAAGCATGCGGCCCGGCTGCTGCGGCGTGCCGCGTCCGGCGATCATGCGGATGCAGAAGCTGCGATGCCAGCCGTGCAGGGTCGCGATGCGGCGGCTGTCGAAGTCCGAGATCGGATTCCACATCAGCGAGCCGTAGGCGAAGACCCAGACATCGCCGGTGTCCGGACGCTGCTGCATGGTGTGCGCGAGCGACGCGTCGATTTGCGCCTGCGTCCACAGCATTTCCTTGGGCAGCGATTCAAAACTTTCGAGGTAGGCGCCCGAGCTAATGGCGTTTCTGTTCAGCATCCCGTGATTTCCGTCGTGGTGTGGCGTGGCGCTCGGCCGGTCGGCATGACGTCCGCGCAAAAACTCTCAAGCTCAGTATGAAGGCGGGACTGGCCGCGATAAATCCGTCTGGGGTAAATAGTGCGTCGCGCTCAGCAGCACAATCGGCGGGCACGCAACGCCGAATGCCCTGGCGGCGGGCCGGGCCAGGCGGCGGCGATTGCCGCATTTCAGGCGGCTCAGTGACGACAAGCACGCTCTTTATCCGTCGCCAATCCGCCAACAAAATAGCGACCTTGAGCGCTTGACGAAGCGCGCTCGGCCCGCGCCTGGCCGGTGCCCGATCGTCCGCGCCACTTCCGGATTCTTATCGAAGGGCCAGTTGATGAACACTGCAACCTCATACAAAACGGACAGCGGCAAACCGCTGATTCTCGCCGCCGTCTGTCTCGCCGCGCTGGTGCTGCCGCTAGCTTTTTCCGGCGGCGCGGTCGCGACGCCCGCAATCGGGCGCGACCTGGGCGGCAGCGCGAGCGCGTTGACCTGGGTCACGAATGCCTTCATGCTCAGTTTCGGCAGCCTGCTGATGGCCGCCGGTGCGCTCGCCGACCAGTTCGGCCGCAAGCGGCTTTTCGTGAGCGGCCTGGGCGGCTTCATCGTGACCTCGCTGGCGATGAGTTTCGCGCCGTCCGTCGTCTGGCTCGACGTCTTGCGCGCGATGCAGGGCGTCTGCGCGGCGGCGTCGCTGGCGAGTGGATCGGCGGCGCTCGCGCAGGAATTCGACGGCCACGCCCGCACCCGGGCGTTCAGCATGCTGGGCACGAGCTTCGGCATCGGACTCGCGTTCGGTCCGCTGATGGCCGGCGCGTTGATCACGCACTTCGGCTGGCGCGCGATCTTCCTGGCGATTGCCGCGATCGGCGCGCTGGCCTTCATCTTCGGCGTGCCGCGTATGCGCGAGACGCGCGATCCGGTCGCAAGCGGCCTCGACTGGCCGGGTACGATCACCTTCACCGCCACGCTGGCGCTCTTCACTTTCGCCGTGATCCAGGCGCCGCAAAGCAGCTGGTCGAGCCCGCTGGTGGCCGGCACGCTGGCGGCGTCGGCGCTGTTGCTGGCGGCGTTCGTGCTAGTGGAAATGCGCGTCGCGCGGCCGATGCTCGAACTGAGCCTGTTCCGCTATCCGCGCTTCGTGGGGGTGCAGATTCTGCCGGTCGGCACCTGCTATTGCTACATCGTGCTCATCGTGATGCTGCCGCTGCGCTTTATCGGCGCCGAAGGTCTCAGCGAGATGGACGCCGGTCTTCTGATGATCGCGCTATCGGCGCCGATGCTCGTCGTGCCGATGCTCGCCGCTTCACTCACGCGCTGGATCTCGGCGGGCGTGTTGTCGGGTATCGGTTTTCTGGTCGCCGCAGCGGGGCTTTGCTGGTTGAGCCGCGTCGACATGAGCGCCTCGCGGGCGTCGATCATCCTGCCGATGCTTGTAACCGGCATCGGCGCGGGCATGCCGTGGGGTTTGATGGACGGCCTCTCGGTAAGCGTCGTGCCGAAGGAACGGGCGGGCATGGCGTCGGGCATTTTCAGCACGACGCGCGTGGCGGGCGAGGGCATCGCGCTGGCCATCGTCACGGCTTTGCTCGCCGGACTGGCGCAGGCGAGCCTCGCGCGACTCGTGCCGCACGCCGACCCCGCGATGGCCGCCCATCTCGCCGAAGCCGCGCAGCGGTTGACGACGGGCGGCCTGGCGCAAGCGGCCGCGAGCCTGCCCCAAATCGGCAGGCGCGAACTGGCGCTGACCTACACTCACGCGTTCACTCGCCTGTTGCACGTGTTGATCGCGATCACGCTGCTGTCCGCATTTGCGTCGTTCGCGTTTTTGAGTCGCACAGGATCGCGCGACGATCGAAGCGGCGAGCCGCAATGCGAGACCACCGAATCCGCAGCCGTGTGAGGAATGACGCTCTGGCCGGTAGGCGATAGAGGTAGACCGAATTGATATAGACAGCGGCCTTTAGCGTTCGAATTTGCACTTCTAGAATCAATGACACGTCCGCGACAGTGGTCGCTCGAACGCCGCCGTGAAGAGCGACGCCTGCTCATTGCCACGCGGTCCTGCTTCGTTTGACTTTCACGCAGTCAATCCTGAGAGGCACGACGGCTATGTTCACTTTCATCGTTGTAGTTGCGGTGGCGGCATTTGTTCCCTACGTCGCGGCACCGAGCATCGCCAATGGCGTCAAGGCAATCAGCAACCCGCCCGCGGCCATGATGTTCGACACGTCGCCCGCCGCGGCGTCCGACGGAAACGACGCGGCCAACCGGATCGTCTCCGACCGACGCGAGAGCGACGCTGCTGTCTGAAGCGCTCGATCCCGGCTGGCGCCCCACTGAAGGCTTAATGAAAGCTCGACGCTTGCGCTGGTACACTCCCGCGCAAGCGCGACGCGCGGTGCCCGTGAGCGACCAACCCTGGTACAAATTCTCGTGGCGCAACAAATTTGAACATCGTAGTGTCACGAGGGCGCAAGACTGAGCCGGCAGAATTGCACACAGAATCAAACAAAAAAACACGGGTACGGGGTAAGCGTGACCAGAAAATATAAGGTGCTGTTTCTCTGTCGAGAGAATTCAGCACGCAGCATCATTGCCGAAGCTTTGTTGCGGGAACTGGCGGGACACCGGTTCGACGCGTTCAGCGCGGGGCCGGAACCGGCCGCGCGGGTTCATCCATTCGCGGTCGCGCAATTGCGGCCCGGCATCTCGGACCTCGGCATTCTCAGCCCGAAAAGCTGGCTGGAATTCACCGGCGAGTGGGCACCGCGCATGGATCTAGTCGTCGCGCTCGACGAATCCGTCGACGCACATCACACGCCCGCGTTTCCTGGCGAGCCTGCGGCGTGCACCTGGACCTTCGCCGATCCGCTTGCCGACGACATCGCCGAGTCCGAGCGCGCGCGTCTATTCGAGAAGGTGTTCTGGCAAATCGTGCGGCAGATGAGCGCGTTTATCGAACTGCCGCAATATGCGACGCCGGCCAGCGTTGCGGCCACTGCGGCCGCGATCCCCGCTTTGAGCGCCTCGACGCAGCGCGTCACGACGTGTGACGCCTGAACACTTTGCGCAGGCGCCGCCTCGGTCTTAGTCAGGCCTGAGGCGAAACGCCAGCAAGAGTCACTGCGCGGGTTTCCCTGCATTCATTGAATCGCCGGGCGACACCGGCTGCGGTTTGCCATTGGCCGAATCCATGTTTTTCATGATGGTTCCCGGCATCGGGTCCAGTGGATTCGAGACGGGATCGCCCCAATTGGTCATGCCCGCGGTCGCCGCGCTGTGCGCGTTGCCTCCGCCGCTGCCGCCCTGGCCGTTGCCGCCGCCTTGTGCGAGCGCCGCACCGTTTGCCACGGAAAGCGCGGCGACGCACCCCAGCATGATTTTCAGCATTGAGTTGCGCATGACCTTTCTCCTTGCGAGCTCATCGGCATCAGGACCGCTGTGAGCCGAACGTATACGGCTCGTGATTGCCGTGAGCGGTCCTCGAGATGCAACGCGCCATTGCGCTGCTCTGTCGGGATATACGGCGGGCACAGGCGTCTGGATGCAAATGAGCAATGCGGGGCAACGCAGGTCAAGCGCACGCGACAACGCATCACATGCGTGCGTGGCACGGGTACAGGCGTGCTTGCGAATCTGCCGAAACAGCGATTTCCACGGAGGAAGTGCGGGGTGATTTCTCTACGCTAGCGGCTGGAAAATGCGGTGGTCTATCGGTTGTTCGAACGCGCAAGCGGGCTTCCGGCGAACGGGTCGTTCTGCCAGTCCACGCGCTTTTTCGGCTGCGGGGCAGGCGCCGGCGCGGCCGACAATTCAAAGTGGTCGATGGATTGACCTGCGCTGATTGCCTGTTTCAGCCACTGGGGCATTTCGCCCTGGCCGTCCCAGCTATCTCCAGTTGCGCTACGGTAGCGTTCAGCCTTTTGCGCGGCCGGCTCGGATGCCAGCACTGCAGCAAGGTCTTCTGGTTTGATGCCAAACTCTTCCATGCGATGGCGGAGATACGCAATCATGCTATCTCGCTTCCTTTCGTCCATAAGATATTCGTCCTTCTAAAACGTCCGGCGTTCTGTCAATTACAGATTGCAAGGGAAATCCGCGAAAGCATCGGCCCATATAAATGGGGACGGCCCGCGGTGTGGTTATCGATTGAAGGAAATTCCAAAGGCAGCATTTAAAAACGTCGCACCATATATCGCGGCGCAGCAATTAGCCGACCCGGCCGCCTATCAAATTCAGGGATGTCGATCAGTGAATATTCAAGCGCTTTGCCGCGCGGCAAGGAAGGCTGCGTACGACTCACGCTGAGCCTCATGCCCACAAGGGAAAAAACGGTATTGACGATGCACTGATTGCGGCAGGCCGGTTTCATCTCCACGCTCCGTCTCTCGCCGGTACTTCGCGTGGGGCCGATTATTGACGTTATGTCAGCATCATAACGCACTGTGCGGCCAACGCACGTACCGGTCTGGATGATTTTGTGCAAATCCCTTCTATCGAACTACTCCGGCTGCGGCAGACCGGACCGGGTGTTCCGCGATTGAATTCCTGATTGGCCGAGCTATAAAGAAAACAGCGGAGCCAAAATCCGTGCTTCCAGCCTGCGGCGACTGATTCCGGCCAGCCGCGAGAACGCGTCCGACATCGGTTGCAGGTCTGGCAACTCATTACTCGTTTAGTTCGATGACTCGCCGCAGCAGTTGGCATCGGCATCGACTCGTCCGTCAGCCCATTGGGCAGCCTGGCTTTTTTTCGCGGATCAATTCTTTGGAGGACGAGAACTGCTGCGCCGGATTCAAGGAGTCTGGACATGAAACTACGATTATGGATGGCGCTGGCCAGCGCCGTGCTTCTGCTGGTGCCGAAAACTGCGGCCGCGCTGGGCATCGAAGGCCAGCAGAGCACCGGCATGTCGGGCCGCGCGCTGATGCAGCAGAACGCGAACGAATCGGCGCAAGCGACGACCGACATGTCGTTCAGCGAATCGGGACAGGGCATGCCCGGCGCCCAGCCGGTGCGCAACGTGTCCTACGGAGGCGTGGCCACGGGGCAATCGGAAGCGGGAGGCCGGCAAGGCCAGCCCTGCACGTCTTCTGGGCCGCAATGCAGAATCTATTTTGGTCAATGACGGTCTATCTTTGGGAATGCGGTGCGCGATGGCGGGCACCGCTTCCCGTCAGCTGCCGTTATGCGAATGCCATTGTGTGTAGCGGATGATCGGCGCGCTCGCCGAAACGACCCATCATCGTGTTGAAGCCCTGTCCTTCCACGGCGGCGCGCTCGCTGAATCCGCGCAATTCGTCGAGCAGTGCGCGCCACGACGCATGCCAGCGCGTTTCCTTGATGCACGTCCCCAACGAATCCGCGATGCGCAGCACGCCGTTGTCCGGATAGAAGGTGACGGTGAGCGGCATGCCGTCGATCACGCAAGTGGCGGTGCAAGGGCGGGTAGTAACCATGGGCGATGTCCTCTTTTCTTGTGAGCGGATGAGCGGTTGTTAAAAATGCTGACGTGCGCTTCAGCAAGCGCTGTGCCCAGGTGACGCTCGCGCTTCGCCATGCCCTGCCGCGTCATTCGCAAGCTGGCAGCCAAGCGTGAGATCCGCACCAATAACCCCACGCTCGACTGCAATTTTCCGGAGTCGTCAGCGAGCGAATTAATACGATGTTATGGTGTAGTCCATTCGGGTTTTCACCCGCTGATTGTCCAGACTGCAATCGCGTCACTTTCCGGCAAGCAGGCCAATATGGCCTGCTTTTTTAATCGTGCCGGGCGATCTGCGACTGGATTAGCGCGGTGCGGCCGCTCCAATCCCACCCGTTGTTAAGAGACTCGCAAACAATACTATGTTGATCGAAGACAATCTGCCCGCGAGCACCGCCTCGCTGGACGATGGCGCCTCGTCGTCCCTGCGTTCCTGGTTGGCTGTCATGGCTGTCGCCATTGGCGCGTTCGCTTTCGTGACGACGGAGTTCTTGCCGGTCGGACTGTTGCCGCGCGTCGCCGCCGATCTGGGCGTGTTGCCCGGCACGGCCGGCCTGATGGTCACCGTCCCCGGCGTCATCGCGGCTATTTCAGCGCCGGGTCTGATGCTGGTGGCGGGGCGCATGGATCGCCGGCGGGTCTTTCTTTTACTGACGGCTTTGCTGCTGGCGTCGAATCTGATTTCCGCGTTTGCGCCGAATTTCCTCTGCATGCTGCTCGGGCGCGCGCTGCTCGGCGCCGCGCTGGGCGGTTTCTGGACACTGGCCACGGCGGCCTCCGGGCGTCTCGTGAAGCCGAAGGATTCGGCACGCGCCATGGCGACGATCCTCACCGGCGTGACGTGCGCAACGGTGATCGGCGTGCCGCTCGGCACGTTCATCGCGAGCTTCGCATCATGGCGCGTGTCGTTCATGGCGACCGGCGTGCTGGTCGCGGTCGCGCTGATCGCGCAATTCTTCTTCGTGCCGTCCTTGCCGTCGACTGCCGCGCTGCGTCTGCGTGATCTGGTGGCGCTGCTGCGCCAGCCGCATCCGCGCCGAAGCATGCTGATGGTGGCACTCGCTTTCGGCGCGCATTTTTCCTCGTACACGTACATCACGCCTTTCCTGCTGCGCAACGCGAATCTGGACATGTCGACCATCACGTGGCTGCTGCTTGGCTTTGGCATTATCGGGTTCTTCTCGAACTTCGCCGTATCGTCGACGGTCACGCGCAATCTGAAAGTGTCGGTTGGTGCGATGGTTTCACTGCTGATGTTCGCCCTGGTGTTGCTGCCGCTGCTGCAGCATTCGACGATCGGCGTCGTGGCGCTGGTGCTTGCGTGGGGCATTTCCTTCGGCGCGTTGCCGCTGTGTTTCAGCATCTGGATTCAGCGTGCCACGCCGGATTCGCCCGAAGCCGGCTCGGCATTGTTCGTGAGCATCATTCAGGTGGCGATTGCGCTGGGGTCGCTGGTGGGCGGCGTGGTGGTCGATCATGTGGGGATTTCCGCCGACTTTCTGTTCGGTAGCGGCCTCGCGCTGCTGGGGCTCGCCGCGCTGGCGAGCTTTGGCCGCAGCGAGCAGAAGGTCGCCACTGAAGCGGTGGCTTGCCCGGCGTGTACGGAATAATTGTCGGGTATCGGTCTAGCCGTTCGGACCATGCTCACGGTAGTTCAACTCGACCGCGAAAGAGTGATGAATCGACAACGCGATCAAGGCATGAAACGACACTTGCGATGGACGCTGTTGGCAATGGTCACGCTCAGTTCCGCGTCTGCATTCGCTGCCAGCTTCGACTGCGGCCGGGCGCGCTTGCCGGACGAAAAGGCCGTATGCGCATCACGGCAGCTGAGTGAGATGGACGTCGAAATGTCCGTGCGCTACCAGATGCTCACGGGCCTGGTTGCAATGGGCACGCGGGGCAATATGCAGGACGAGCAGCAGGTGTGGCTGAAGTCCAGAAAAGCATGCGGCGGTAATCAATCGTGTCTGCTCAATGCCTACCGGCGACGCATTGGCACGCTCAAGGACGACTATGCCCGGCTCGCGAGTCGGGGGCCGTTCTGAGTGCGCCGGGTGTCGTCCAGAAACGGATGCGTGATAAGAACGAGGAACGCAAGCCGAATTCGATCCGTCGGTGAGCGGCGGGAGCGCCCGGCGCGCGTCTCCCGCGCGCGACCGAACGTATCACTCACGTCGGAGTCTCAACGCGTTACCATGAAATCCTCCGCCGCTTACCATCCGATTCAGGTCCCGATGCGCTCAACTTTTACCAAATGGCTTTTTATCGTCTACCTGCTCGGTAGCGGCACGCTGTATTCAATCCTTATCCTGCTTCTCTTTCCCTTCGTCGGACGCGCTGGACGATACTGGCTCGCCAAGCAGTGGTGTCGTGCGCTGGTTTTCGTCATGCGTTGGCTACCCGGCGTTTCATGTTCGGTAGACGGGCTCGACAATCTTCCCGACGGCCCGGTGATCATCCTGAGCCGTCATGAGTCGACGTGGGAAACGCTCGCATTCCTCGCGCTTTTCCCGCGCCGCATCAGTTTTGTGTTCAAGGAGGATCTCCTGCGCATCCCGTTCTTCGGCTGGGTGTTGCGCGGCCTCGATATGGTCAGCCTGAATCGCGGTTCCGCGCGACAGGCTCACCAGGCTGTGACGAAGGAAAGCGCGGAGAGGCTGGCCAAGGGCGACGTCGTCGTCATTTTCCCGGAGGGCACCCGGGTGGCGCACGATGCACCGTTGCGAATGACGTCCGGCGGCGTTCGGCTGGCGTGCGCGACCGGCGTGCCGGCTGTGCCCGTGGTGTTGAACGCGGGCAAGGTCTGGCCGACGAAAGGCTGGCCCGACGGCCGCGGGCATATTCGCGTGGTGGTCGGCCCGCCGTTGTCTCCGCAGGACATGACCCAGCAGGAATTGAGTCACGCCGTCCACGAGTGGATGAAAAACGAACTGCTGCGGCTTTGATGATTTTCGAGCCGAGCGGTGACGCACGGATCATCTGGCGATGCGGAGCCTGGCGTACCGCTCGATTGAACTGGAACCCAATTGAGCATAAGGTGATTGCTCCCTAGTCCAATCGGAGTCCGGTATGCGATGTCTTGCAATGACTGCGGCCGCATTGATGGCCGCTGGTTTCACCCTGTCCGCGAGTGCCCAGGTTGTCGTCACCATCGGTCATTCGGCGCCGCTCACCGGTCCGCAGGCACCGAACGGCAAGGACAACGAGAACGGGGCGCGGCTCGCCATCGACGAGTTGAACAAGGCGGGCGTCACTGTCTCGGGTCAGAAGGTCACCTTTAAACTGGACTCGGAAGACGACCAGGCGGACCCGAAAATCGGCGTGCAGGTTGCGCAGAAACTGGTGGACAGCGGCGTAGTCGCGGTGGTCGGACCGTACAACTCGGGCGTGGCGATTCCCGCCTCGCGCGTCTACAACACCGGCAATGTGCCGATGCTGCCGGTCGCATCGAACCCGGCGCTGACCAAGCAGGGCTTCAAGAACATCTTCCGGATCGGCGCGAGCGACGAGCAACTGGGTGGCACGATGGGGCAGTTCGCCGCGAAGACCTTGAAGGCCAAGACGGCTGCTGTCATCGACGATCGCACGGCGTATGGTCAAGGCGTCGCCGAACAGTTCACGAAGGTCGCCAAGGCGAACGGCATTCAGATCGTGGCTCAGGAATTCACCAACTCGTCGGCGACCGACTTCCTCGGCATTCTGACGACCATCAAGGCCAAAAATCCCGATGTGATTTTCTTCGGCGGGTACGCGTCGCAGGGGGCGCCGATGGCCAAACAGATGCGCCAACGCGGACTGAGGGCGAAGCTGCTCGGCGGCGACGGCATCTGCTCGGCTGACATGGGCAAGGTTGCCGGCGAAGCGGCATCGATCGTGTATTGCGCGCAGGGCGGCATTGCGCTGGAGAAGACAGCGGCCGGCCGCGAATTTCTGCAAAAGTACAAGGCGGCCTATAACATCGATACGCAGGTCTATGCCGTGAGTTACTACGACGGCGTCAAGTTGCTGGCCGACGCGATGGTGAAGGCGGGAACCACAACGGACAAGGCCAAGCTGACCGCCCAACTCGCGAAGGAAAACTATAAGGGCGTCGCGGGCACCTATTCGTTCGACGAGTCCGGTGACCTGAAGGGCGCGCCGACCACCGTGTACGTCATCAAGAACGGCTTGCCGGTCCCTTACGGACAGTAACGGCAAGCGACCCATTGACTTCATGAAGCAAACATGAAAATTTCACGCACTATCCAGACTGTTGAAGTTCACACCGGCGGCGAGGCATTCCGCATTGTCACCAGCGGTTTGCCGCGTCTGCCCGGCGACACGATCGTCAAGCGGCGCGCATGGCTGAAGGAAAACGCCGACGATATCCGCCGGGCGTTGATGTTCGAACCGCGTGGGCATGCCGATATGTACGGCGGGTATCTGACAGAACCAGTCAGCCCGAATGCCGACTTCGGCATCATCTTCCTTCACAACGAAGGGTACAGCGACCATTGCGGCCACGGTGTCATCGCGCTGTCGACGGCGGCGGTCGAACTGGGTTGGGTTCAGCGTGAGATACCCGAAACGCGCGTGGGCATCGACGCGCCGTGCGGGTTCATCGAAGCATTCGTGAAGTGGGATGGCGAGCACGCCGGCAATGTCCGCTTCGTCAACGTGCCGTCGTTTATCTGGAAGCAGGACGTGACCGTCGAGACACCGTCGTTCGGTTCGGTGACGGGCGATATCGCGTTCGGCGGCGCGTTCTACTTTTACACCGACGGCGAGCCGCATGGTCTCGCGGTGCGGGAGTCGTCGGTGGAAGAGCTCATCCGCTTCGGCGATGAAGTCAAGCAGGCGGCCAACAAGGCGTTTCCTGTCGAGCATCCCTTCATCCCCGAGATCAACCACATCTACGGCACCATCATTGCAAATGCGCCGCGGCATGCGGATTCGACGCAAGCGAACTGTTGTGTGTTTGCCGATCGTGAGGTGGACCGCTCACCGACCGGCTCCGGAACGGGAGGCCGGGTCGCGCAGCTTTATTTGCGTGGAAAGCTGGGCAAGGACGACACCCTGGTGAACGAGTCCATTATCGGCACCGTGTTCAAAGGGCGCGTCCTGAGCGAAACCACGGTGGGCGATCTCAAGGCTGTCATTCCAGAAGTCGAAGGCAATGCCTTTGTGTGCGGCTTCGCGACCTGGATTATCGACGAGCGTGACCCGCTGACCCACGGATTTCTGGTGCGTTAGGTCAGACGAGCAACGAGGCCTAGAACCGCTCGACCCACGGGCGCAGTTCGACCTCCCACGTCCACGCGCTGCGATGCTGACGATGAATGTGAAGGTATTCCCTTGCAATGGCATCGGGGTCCAGCCATTTGTCGTCCGCGCCGCCTTCTTCCGGACCTCTCGCGCTGCTGGCGATGCCGCCGTCGATCACGAAATGGGCAACGTGAATGTTCTTTGGCGCCAACTCGCGCGCCATGCATTGGGCCATGCCCCGTAGCGCGAATTTGCCCATGGCGAATGGAGTGGAGCCGGGCAGTCCTTTCACGCTGGCAGTCGCGCCGGTCAGCAGCACAGTGCCGTGGCCGCGCGCCAACATGCGCACCGCCGCGGCCTGGGCCACGAGAAAGCCGCCGAGGGCGGTCACTTTGAAGGCGTCTTCGAGCTTCTGTGGCTCAATGGCGTCAACTGGTGCGCGATAGCGGCCGCTCGCGTTGTAGACGACGAGATCGGGGACGCCGAACGCTTTTTCCACACGCTCGAAGAGTGCCGTGACCTGGTCTGCTTGACTGGCGTCGCAACTCACGGGCAGGGCGCCCGTCTCATCGACCAGGTCCGTCAGCTTGCCGGTATCGCGGGCGGCGAGCGCGACCTGCATGCCCTCCGCCGAAAACAGGCGTGCGAGGGAGGCGCTCAAGCCCTTGCCCGCGCCGACAATCAATGCAGTCTCAGTTCGACTCATGGTTCCTCCGGAATCAACAGGGAAGCGCTGCGGCGTGTGTGTGCCGCATCATGCCTTGCTGATTGTAGGCGTTCACCGTGAATGGCACTGAGCTGACGGATGGTGGCGTCGCTTGCCTAAGGAGAGGCTTCGATCACGCTCCAGACCCGTTCGTCGGAGTCGCCCGTGAATTGTCTGGCGATAACGGCCCGGCACTTATCGCAGCGATAGTGCTCGAGGACGAGCGTGCCGTTGCACTCCGCGACACCGATGAGCGTGAGGTTTTCCTGCCGTTGCACATCGACTGGCAGGCCGTCGATGTAGGAGCATCCATCGCAGACTTCCATGGCGCCTCCTGACGTTCGCATCCATCGTTCGAAATGAGCCCGCGCGGAGCGGGCGAAGACTGATGCACCCGGTGACAGCGCGGGCCAAATCAGTATCCGGCTCGATGGAGCGGTTGTGCAAGTGCAAAAAAATAAAGTAAAAGGGGTTGGATGGGGCCGTCCCTCCGGGGTTTGAGCGCGATTGCGCTGCACTAGTATGGACCAGCGAGGCGTGCGCTGCCACAGGGATAAGGCGTCGTCCTGGCAACGGTGACGCAGGCACGGACGTCCAATGAAGCGCTCTACATCTTCGAGTCGACCCAGATACGCCCCCAAGCGGTTGCGTAGCCGATTGCCTGTTCGTGGTCGTAGAAAAAGTCTAGCGAGTTGAACGCGCGCGGAGGGCGTCCGGGTTCTTCGATGACGAGATCCGCCGAGTGCAAGCCATCGCCCGTGGGCGTCGTACTTGCACGCAGACCGAATCCCCGATGAAAACTGACTCTGCTGGCCGGTGTATTCAGCTGGATTTGCATTCGATTTTTATGGGCAACAACAGCCCGCTCTCTCTCTCTCTCAGTGGCGCGATTGTCCCGTCAATATATGAAGTTTCAATGACGGGGAGGGCGGATTAATACCAGGGTTTGCCTCGCTTTCCGCGATCCACTTTTGTTATCACCCCCTCCAATACTCGAATTGTTAGCGCATCGCAGCGCTCGTATATTGGCTGAACCGTCAGCACAAGCAGCACTGACAGCACAACCAGCCGGCATACAACAACACAAAGGCACGCCGCATAGGCCTGCCAAGGAGCACAGCGATGAATCGAATCGATCTGGAGGGGCGCGTAGTCGCCATTACCGGCGGCGCGCGTGGCATTGGCTACGCGGTGGCGCAACGGGCGCTGAACTCGGGCGCCTCGGTCGCGCTATGGGACGTGGACGCGGACCGCCTCGCGCGCAGCCAGCGTGAGCTTAGCGAACTGGGCAAAGTCACCGCGGTCACCGTCGAACTCACGCAGGAAGCCGCCGTCGCGCAGGCGGTGGCGCAAACCGTCGCGGATCATGGCGCGATCGACGTGCTGATCAATTGCGCCGGCATTACCGGCGGCAACGGCGCCACGTGGGAACTGGAGCCCGACGTCTGGCGCCGCGTGATCGACGTGAACCTGATCGGCCCGTATCTCACCTGTCGCGCGGTCGTGCCGCAAATGCTCAAGCAGGGCTATGGCCGGATCGTCAATATCGCCTCGGTGGCCGGCAAGGAGGGCAACCCGAACGCCTCGCACTACAGCGCCTCCAAGGCAGGTCTCATCGGCCTGACCAAATCGCTCGGCAAGGAACTCGCGACTAAGAACATTCTCGTCAATGCCGTCACACCGGCCGCGGCCAAAACCGAGATCTTCGATTCGATGTCGCAGCAGCACATCGACTACATGCTCTCGAAGATTCCGATGAACCGTTTCCTGTTGCCGGAAGAAGCGGCGTCGCTGATTCTGTGGCTCTCGTCCGAGGACTGCGCGTTCAGCACCGGATCGGTGTTCGACCTGTCCGGCGGTCGCGCAACGTACTGAGGCGACGCGGCATCACGCGAGCCTGATCTCAGTAGCGGTACGCAAGACAAGAAAACGCAGAGCCGCCGCCCGCGCGCTCTGCGAAGGAGACGACATGGAAGCGCCTGCGCCCGTTTCACTCGAGGCGATCAACAGCAAGGTTATGCGCCGGCTGCTGCCGTTTCTGCTGCTGATGTACGTGCTGGCGTTTCTCGATCGCGCCAATATCGGTTTCGCGCAGAAGGCCTTGCAGCACGATACCGGTCTGTCGAATGCGGCGTTTGCGTTCGGTGCGGGGGTGTTTTTCGTCGGCTATGCGTTGTTCGAGGTGCCGAGCAATCTTCTGTTGCATCGGGTCGGCGCGCGTGCCTGGATGTGCCGGATCATGGTGACGTGGGGGCTCGTATCGGCGGCCATGTGCCTTGCTCATACGCCAACCGCGTTCTACACGCTGCGGTTTCTGCTCGGCGTCGCCGAGGCGGGTTTCTTTCCCGGCGTGATCTATTATCTGACGCACTGGTTTCCGCAGTCGTCCCGGGCACGCGCGGTGGGCGTCTTCTATTTCGGCGCGCCGCTGGCGTTTATTTTCGGTAGCCCCTTGTCGGGCTCGCTGCTCGAATTGCACGGTGCACTTGGACTTACCGGCTGGCAATGGCTCTTTCTGGTGGAAGGCGCGCTGGCGTCAGTGGTCGGCGTGTGGGCCTTCTGGTATCTCGACAATCGTCCCGAAGATGCGCGTTGGCTCGAACCGCAAGAGCGCGCCAGCTTGCGCGCGGCTCTCGACGACGACGCACTGCTTGCGTCCGCGCACGGCCCGCATCGCATTCTCGCGGCGCTGGTGGACCGCCGTGTGTTGCTGCTGTCGGCGATCTATCTGCTGATCCAGATGAGCGTGTACGGCGTGATCTTTTATTTGCCGCAACAGGTGGCGGCATTCCTTGGCACGACGGTCGGTTTGCGCGTGGGACTCGTCGCCGCGTTGCCGTGGCTGTGCGCGCTGGCCGTGACCTGGTATGTGCCGCGGCGCGCGGATCGCACGGGTGAGCATCGGCGTTGGGCGGTGGCCTTGCTGATCGTCGCCGGGCTCGGCATCGGCGTGTCGGGACTCGTGCATAGCCCGCTGCTCGGCTTGCTCGCCCTTTGTTGTGCGGCGAGCGGTTTTATCGCGGCGCAGCCGCTCTTCTGGACCTTCCCCACGCGTTACCTCACGGGCGCTGCCGCGGCGGGCGGCATCGCCTTGATTAATTCGCTCGGCGGACTCGGCGGCTTCATCGCACCGAGCTTGCGCACCGCGGCGGAACACGCGTTTTCGTCGACGTCGGCGGGACTGGTCGTGCTGGGCGTGTCGAGTCTGCTCGCCGCGCTGCTGATCGGCACGCTCTTGCGCCGCGATCCCGCGCAGCCGCACACCACTTTCGAAACCTTACTGCATCGCGCCCGCTAGGCGCTCGCTCGACGCACTCATAACGGAGCCCCATTCATGGCCATGCCTACCATCCGGCACGTGCGTGCCTTCATCGTCCGCGGCGGCGGTGCGGATTATCACGACCAACCCGGCGGACACTGGATCGACGATCACATTTCCACGCCGATGGCGCGTTATCCGGAGTATCGGCAGAGCCGCCAGTCGTTCGGTATCAACGTGCTCGGCACGCTGGTGGTGGAGATCGAAGCGAGCGACGGCACCGTCGGTTTCGCGGTGACGACGGGCGGCGAGATCGGCGCATTCATCGTCGAGAAACATCTCGCGCGTTTTCTCGAAGGCCAACTCGTTACCGACATCGAGAAGATGTGGGATCAGATGTACTTCTCCACGTTGTACTACGGCCGCAAAGGCGTGGTGCTGAATACGATCTCGGGCGTCGATCTCGCGTTGTGGGATCTGCTCGCGAAAGTGCGCAAGGAGCCGGTGTACCAGCTATTGGGCGGTCCGGTGCGCGACGAACTCGTGTTCTACGCAACCGGCGCGCGGCCCGATCTCGCGAAGGAGATGGGTTTTATCGGCGGCAAGCTGCCGTTGCAGCACGGTCCGGCTGAAGGCGAAGCGGGCCTCAAGCAGAATCTGGAAAAGCTCGCGGACATGCGCAGCCGCGTCGGCGACGACTTCTGGCTGATGTACGACTGCTGGATGAGCCTCGACGTGCCGTATGCGACGCGGCTCGCGCAAGCGGCGCACGAATACGGCCTCAAGTGGATTGAAGAATGCCTGCCGCCCGACGACTACTGGGGTTACGCCGAACTGCGCCGCAACGTGCCGCGCGGCATGATGGTGTCGACCGGCGAACACGAAGCGACGCGCTGGGGCTTTCGCATGCTGCTCGAGATGCAATGTTGCGATCTGATTCAACCGGATGTCGGCTGGTGCGGCGGCATTACCGAATTGATCAAGATCTCCGCGTTAGCGGATGCCCATAATGTGATGGTCGTGCCGCACGGTTCATCGGTGTATAGCTATCACTTCGTGGTCACGCGGCACAACTCGCCGTTCGCCGAGTTTCTGATGATGGCGCCCAAGGCTGACGAGGTCGTGCCGATGTTCACGCCGCTGCTGCTCGACGAGCCGGTGCCGGTGAACGGACGCATGAAGGTGCCGGACACGCCGGGATTCGGTGTGAGGCTGAATCCGGAATGTGCATTGGTGCGGCCTTATCCGCGTTGATTACGCGCGTTGATTGCGTTAGTTGAGTTGCGGCGCTCGCTGCGCGTAACCCGCCGCAACGTAGAAACATAAAAGGAGAATGACGTGCTGCTCAAGGACAAGGTCGTGATCGTCACCGGCGGCTCGCGCGGCATCGGCCGTGCGATCGCGGTTGCGTGCGCAACCGAAGGTGCGGACGTGGCGATCAACTACTGGGGCGATAACGATGCATCGTATGGACGCCGCTCCGCGGTCGCGGAAGTGGTCGCCGAAATCGAGGCGCTGGGGCGGCGCGTGATTGCGATCGAGGGCAACGTCGCCGCGCGCGAAACAGGTCAGCAACTGGTGCGCCATACGGTCGAAGCTTTCGGCAAAGTCGACGTGCTAGCCAGCAACGCGGGCATCTGTCCGTTCCACGCGTTTCTCGACATGCCGCCGGAAGTATTGGAATCGACGGTAGCGGTCAATCTGAACGGCGCCTTCTATGTCACGCAAGCCGCCGCGCAACAGATGAAGCTGCAAGGCACGGGCGGCGCGATCGTGGCGACGAGTTCGATCAGCGCGCTAGTGGGCGGCGGCATGCAAACGCATTACACGCCGACCAAGGCTGGCGTGCATTCGCTGATGCAATCCTGCGCAGTCGCATTGGGACCGTACGGCATTCGCTGCAACTCGGTGATGCCGGGCACCATCGCAACCGACCTGAATGCGGAAGACCTCGCCGACGAAGCCAAAAAAGCCTACTTCGAAAAGCGCATTCCGCTCGGCAGACTGGGCCGCCCGGAAGATGTCGCCGATTGCGTGACGTTCCTCGCTTCCGACCGCGCGCGCTATGTGACCGGCGCGGCGTTGCTGGTGGACGGCGGTCTCTTCGTCAACCTGCAGTAACGCGCCGATGCCGATTTCAGTTCACGGGCGCCGAAGACGCGATCACCGAGTCGGGAGCGGCCGCGGCGGTGTCATCGCGCTTGAGCTTGCGCGAGAAACCGCGCAACAGGTCGATGAAGCGCAACGCCGGTTCGGCGAGCGGTTCTTCCTTGCGCGTGAGAATGCCGAAGCCGGCGAGGCTCTTGCCGATTTCGAGCGGCAGCGCGATCAGCAGTTTGCCGCGCAAATGATCCCGCACCACCGACTCCGGCAGCATCGCCACCGCATCGTAATTTTCGAGCAATTGCAGCGTGGCAAAAATCGACGCGCATTCGGTCAGGTTCACCGGCGTGGCCAGTCCCGCGCGCGCGAGTTCCTCTTCGAACAGTACACGCGCCGGACTGGTGACAGGTTGCGCCACCCACGGCCAGTCGATCAGTTCACGCAGCGTGAGGCGCGCGCGCTGCGCGAGCGGATGCACCGAACGCACCACCAGCAACAACGTCTCGCGCGCGAGCGGCTCGAAACTGAAATCGTTGTGTTGCAGCGGACTGGTCAGGCGCCCAAGCGCCAAGTCGACTTCGCGGCGATGCAGCAATTGCACGACCTGGTCGCTGGTTTCGCCGAGAATGCGCACGTTCAGCAGCGGGCTCTCGGTTTTCAGCGCGGCGACCGCCATGGCGAGCAGATCGGGCGCGGCGCCCATGATCGCGCCGACCGTCAGTTGGCCATGACCGCCGCGGCGTTTCACGTCGAGGTCTTCGGCGAAACGGGTCAGTTCGGCCAGCGCGCGCCGCGCGTAAGCCAGCGTGACGACGCCGAGCGGCGTGGGCGTCATGCCGCGCGCGTTGCGCTCGAACAGCAGGAAGCCGAACGCTTCTTCGATATCGCCGAGCATGCGGCTCGCGCTCGGCTGGGCCACGTTGACGGCCTCGGCGGCCTGATGGAGATTGCGCGCGTCGTCGAGCGCGACGAGCAGCGCGAGGTGCTTGAACTTGAGCCGATTGACGAGTGCGACAGTTGCTGAGGGTTGGCTCATGGGGCGGATGCGATTCGGTTTGTGGATCGCCCAATCCCAACTTCGGATTGAGATGCTATCGACGCAGGAATTATAGTCGTATCAGACGCTTCCACGCTTCGCTGGAAAAGCGCCCGGATACGACGGGAGACAGGCCGCAATGGAGACAATCGCTTTCCGGATGGTGCTCAACCCCGGCATGCGCGAGGAATACGAACGACGTCATGCGCAAATCTGGCCCGAGCTGGTTGATGCATTGCACAACGCCGGTGTGCGCGACTATCGGATTTTCTTCGATCCGGGCTCGGATCATCTTTTCGCCGTGCTGACGCGAAACAGCCACCACACCATGGACGAACTGCCGCAACTCGAGGTGATGCGCAAATGGTGGGATTACATGGCCGACATCATGCAGACGGCCCCGGATCACACGCCCGTGCAGCAGCCGCTCGAACCGGTCTTTCATTTGAATTCGCTAAGCTGAACTGATCCGGCAGGATCTCAAACCTCGAAACGACTTTACCGGACGGAGGATGTCGCATGCAGGTGGTCGATTCGCATATCCATTTGTGGGATCTGAAAACGCATCGCTATCCGTGGCTGGAAAACCCGGGCGTGTCGTTCGTGGGCGACGCGCGCGATCTGAAGCACGACTACCTGCTCGACGATCTGTTGGGCGAAGCGGGCGATATCGACGTGCTGAAACTCGTGCACGTCGAAGCGAATCACGATCCCGCCGATCCAGTCGAAGAAACGCGCTGGCTGCAGTCCATTGCGGATCGCAAGGAATCGCGCGGCATGCCGAACGCGATCGTCGCCGCGGTGGATCTGTCCGCGCCGAATGCGCCGGCCGTGCTCGAAGCGCATGCATCGTTCGCCAACACGCGTGGCATCCGGCAGATTCTGAACGTGCACGAGAACAAGCTGTTCGATTACGTCGGCCGTCATTTCATGCGCGAGCCGCAATGGCGCGAGCACTTTGCGTTGCTGCGCCGTTACGACATGTCGTTCGATCTGCAACTGTATCCGTCACAGATGGAAGAGGCGGCGGCGTTGGCGCGCGCGCATGGCGACACGCAGTTCGTGATCAACCACGCGGGCATGTTCGTCGACCGCAGCAGCGTGGCCGGTTATCGCGCATGGCGCGACGGCATGCGCTTGCTCGCGGGTTGCCGCAATGTCGCCGTGAAGATCAGCGGACTCGCGATGTTCGATCATAAGTGGACTGTTGAAAGCCTGCGGCCTTACGTACTCGAAACGATAGATACATTCGGCGTCGAGCGGGCGATGTTCGCCTCGAACTTTCCGGTCGACCGGCTGTTCGGCTCTTACGCGGATTTGTGGCATGCGTATGCGTCGATTGTGGAGGGCGCGAGCGTCGTCGAAAAAGAAGCGCTGTTTTGCCGTAACGCGGAACGTTGCTACCGCATCTGAAAGACGTTGCCTGGAACACGAAAAAGAAGGAGACACGTAGTGCAGCAACCCACATCCGCTGTGCCGAGGCTCGAATTGCGGCATGCGAGTAAATCTTTCGGGCGGGTTCGCGCGCTCTCCGACGGCGACCTCGCGCTCTGGCCGGGCGAAGTGCATGCCTTGCTCGGCGAAAACGGCGCAGGCAAATCCACGGTCGTGAAGATTCTCGCGGGCGTGCATCAGCCGGACACCGGCGAGTTGTTGGTGGACGGCGCGGCGCGCCGCTTCGCGACACCCGCCGAGGCGCGCGACGCCGGGCTCGCGGTCATCTATCAGGAACCGACGCTGTTCTTCGATCTGTCGATCGCGGAGAACATCTTCATGGGACGGCAACCGGTCGACCGCATCGGCCGGATTCAGTACGACGCGATGCGCCGCGAGGTGGACGGCTTGCTGGCGTCGCTCGGTGTGGATCTGCGCGCCGATCAACTGGTGCGTGGTTTGTCGATTGCCGATCAGCAGGTGATCGAAATTGCCAAGGCGTTGTCGCTGAACGCCAACGTGCTGATCATGGACGAACCGACCGCGGCGTTGTCGCTGCCCGAAGTGGCGCGGCTCTTTGCCATCGTGCGCAAGCTGCGCGAGCGTGACGTGGCGATTCTGTTCATCACGCACCGGCTCGACGAAGTATTCGCGCTGACACAACGCGTCACGATCATGCGCGATGGCGCGAAAGTCTTCGACGGTTTGACCGCCGATCTCAACACCGAGTCGATCGTCGCCAAAATGGTCGGGCGCGATCTGGAAACCTTCTATCCGAAGGCCGAGCGGCCGCCCGGCGAAGTGCGCCTGTCGGTGCGTGGCCTCACGCGCATCGGCGTGTTCAAGGACATCTCCTTCGACGTGCGCGCGGGCGAGATCGTCGCGCTCGCCGGACTGGTCGGCGCGGGGCGCAGCGAAGTCGCGCGGGCGATCTTCGGCATTGATCCGCTCGACTCGGGCGAAATCTGGATTGCCGGCGAGCGTCTCACCGCTGGACGCCCTGCGGCCGCAGTGCGCGCTGGACTCGCACTCGTGCCGGAGGATCGCCGCCAGCAAGGACTCGCCCTGGAATTGAGCATCGCGCGCAATGCATCGATGACGGTGCTCGGGCGTCTCGTCAAACACGGCCTCATCTCCACGCGCAGCGAGACGCAACTCGCTAGTCAATGGGGCACGCGCCTGCGCCTGAAGGCAGGCGATCCCAACGCGCCGGTCGGCACGTTGTCGGGTGGCAATCAGCAGAAGGTCGTGCTCGGCAAATGGCTGGCCACCGGGCCGAAAGTGCTGATCATCGACGAACCCACGCGCGGCATCGACGTCGGCGCGAAGGCCGAGGTGTATAGCGCGCTCGCCGAACTGGTGCGCGACGGCATGGCGGTGCTGATGATCTCGAGCGAATTGCCGGAAGTCCTCGGCATGGCCGACCGCGTGCTGGTGATGCACGAGGGGCGTATCAGCGCAGATATAGCGCGTGCCGATGCCGACGAGGAACGCATCATGGGCGCGGCACTTGGCCAACCCGGCCAACCGATTTCACCGCTGGGACACGCCGCATGATGCGCCATTCTTCCACTCATCCCGCACCGGTGCAGGCACCGGTCCCGAAGCGCGCGGCCAGTTCGCCGGGCGGTTTCGCCGCGAGCATCGCGAAGAGCCGCGAGACGACGCTCTTCGTCGTGCTGGTTCTGTTGATCGTGGGCACCGGGCTCGCGAAGCCTCAGTTTCTGAATCTGCAGAATCTGCGTGACGTGCTGCTGAATGTGTCGATTATCAGCTTACTGACAGCCGGCATGACCGTGGTGATCCTGATGCGGCATATCGATCTCTCGGTCGGATCGACGGTCGGCGTCAGCGCGTATGCGGTCGGCAGTCTGTATGTCGCGTTTCCGCATATGCCGGTGATCGTCGCGTTGGGAGCGGGGCTTGCCATCGGTCTCGTGGCGGGCACCATCAACGCGCTGCTGGTCGCGGTAGGGCGCGTGCCGTCGCTCGTCGCGACGCTGTCCACGCTGTACATTTTTCGCGGTGCGGACTACGCGTGGGTGCACGGCGGACAGATCAACGCCACCAGCTTGCCCGATGCGTTTTCGCGTCTTGCCACCGGCACGTTCCTCGGCATCCCGACACTCGCACTGATCGCGATCGTCGTGCTGATTGGTCTTGCCATCTATCTGAAGCAGTTTCGCGGCGGCCGCGAACACTACGCGATCGGCTCGAATCCGGAGGCGGCGCGTCTGGCCGGCGTGAATGTCGAACGTCGCGTGATGGCGGGTTTCCTGCTGTCCGGCGCGATTGCCGGTTTTGCGGGCGCATTGTGGCTGGCGCGCTTCGGCACTGTGGATGCGAGCACCGCGAAGGGCATCGAATTGCAGGTGGTGGCCGCCGCGGTGGTGGGCAGCGTCGCGATCACGGGCGGCGTCGGCACGATTCTCGGCGCGACGCTCGGCGCGCTCGTGCTCGGCGTGATCAGCATCGCGCTGGTGGTGCTGCACGTGTCGCCGTTCTGGGAGCAGGCCATTGAAGGCGCATTGATCGTCGCCGCGATCACCGTCGATACCTTGCTGGCCCGCTCCGTCGCCAAACGCATGATGAGGAAACGCGATCATGGCTAAACCCGATTCCGCGCTGCTCACGCGCAAACGCGAAACGCCGCTGCAATGGGAAGTGCTGCTGGTAATCGTGCTGATTCTCTCGCTCGCGCTCGGACGCTTGCTGTCGCCGGTGTTTCTGACCGGCGCGAATCTGAGCAACATGCTAGCCGATCTGACCGAGATCGCTTTGATGGCGCTGCCGATGACGCTCATCATCGTCGCCGCCGAAATCGATCTGTCGGTGGCGTCGGTGCTCGGCGCATCCAGCGCGTTGATGGGCGTGCTGTGGCACATGGGCTTGCCGATGCCGCTCGTGATCGTGCTGGTGCTGGCCGCCGGCGCGTTGGCCGGGTTACTGAACGGCCTCGTGATCGTCAAACTCAATCTGCCTTCGCTCGCGGTCACGATCGGCACGCTGGCGCTGTTTCGCGGCCTTGCCTATGTGTTGCTCGGCGACCAGGCCGTGGCGGATTTCCCGCCCGCTTATACGGCGTTCGGCATGGATACGCTGGGCGGGAGTTTCATACCGTTGCCGTTTGTCATCGTGATCGTCGGCGCGATCGTCTGCACCGTGCTGCTGCAGTCCACGGCGTTCGGCCGCAGTCTCTACGCGATCGGCGCGAATCCGACCGCCGCGGCGTTCTCCGGCATCGAAGTGGCGAAGATCCGCTTGCGTCTGTTCGTGCTGTCCGGTGCCATGAGCGCGCTGGCGGGCATCGTCTATACGCTGCGCTTTACCAGCGCGCGCGGCGACAATGGCGAAGGTTTCGAGTTGTCGGTGATCGCGGCGGTGCTGTTCGGCGGCGTGAGTATTTTCGGCGGACGCGGGTCGATGATCGGCGTGCTGCTGTCGCTGCTGATCATCGGCGTGCTGAAGAACGCGCTGACGCTCGACGACGTGTCCAGCGAAACGCTCACCATCGTTACCGGTGTGCTGCTGCTGGCGTCGGTGCTGATACCGAATCTGGTTGCCCGCTGGCGCGCGGCGCGCGACCGGCGTTTCATCGCGAAGTCCGCTTCTTCCATCTAACGTTTTTAGCAAGGCCTGCGTCTACGAAGAGAAAGTCCAACAACCGATAACCCGGACAACACCACGTCCAACAACAAGGCAGGAGACACTCTATGTTCAAACCTCTACGTCACACCGGCACCGCGGCGCTGTGCGTCGCGTTGATCGCGATCAGTTGCGCCGCGTCCGCCGCGGGCCTGAAAAGCGGCCTGAAAATCGCATTCTTGCCGAAGCAGATCAACAACCCCTACGAAGTGATCGCCGACGACGGCGGCATGGCCGCGATCAAGGAATTCGGCGGCGTGGGTAAAGCGGTGGGTCCGTCGGACGCGGGTGCCTCGTCGCAAGTGCAGTACATCAATACGCTGATCACACAGCGCCAGGACGCGATCGTGATTGCCGCCAACGACGCCAATGCGGTGGTGCCGTATCTGAAGAAGGCGATGTCGCAAGGCATCAAGGTCGTGACCTTCGACTCGGACACGGCGCCCGAAGGCCGGCAACTGTTCGTCAACCAGGCGAACGCGGAAGGCATCGGCCGCGGCCAGATTCAACTGGTGTCCAAACTGATGGGCGGCGAGGGCGAGTTCGCGGTGCTGTCGGCCACGCCTAACGCGACCAATCAGAACACGTGGATCAAGTGGATGCAGGAGGAGTTGAAGAAGCCGGAGTATGCGAAGATCAAGCTCGTGAAAATCGCCTACGGTAACGATGACGATCAGAAGTCGTTCGTCGAAACGCAGGGCTTGTTGCAGGCGTATCCGAACCTGAAGGCGATCGTCGCGCCGACCACGGTCGGCATTGCCGCCGCCGCGCGCTATATCTCGACCTCGTCGAGCAAGGGCAAGGTGGCGGTGACTGGTCTGGGCACACCGAATCAGATGCGCGCGTTCGTGAAGAACGGCACTGTGAAGGCGTTCCAGTTGTGGGATCCGGGTCAACTCGGCTACCTGGCCGCATATGCCGCGGCGGCGCTGTCGTCGGGTACAATCAGCGGTAAGGAAGGCGAGTCGTTCGACGCCGGCAAGCTCGGCAAACGCACCATCGGGCCGCAAGGCGAAATCATTCTTGGACCGCCGACCACGTTTGATTCGAGCAATATCGATAACTTCAATTTCTGAGCGGCAACACTTCACCGCGTGACGTTGCGCGGCTGAAGTGTTTGGCAACGCACGAAACACGCGGCGCGAGGGCGATTCAGCGGTCCACGCGCCGCGTGTTTTTTAAAGCTTGACTGACGCAATTCGCCGACGCTAAAGATCGGGCGCGATCTTCGTCGTGAGGTTGGGTCCGTTGAGCGTGATGTGATATTCGGGTCGGCACCGCGTTCATGTACAGCGTGTTCCACAACGCGATCGTGCTCACGATTGAGTGTTGCCTCGTCGGCCGGATCGCGCTGTTTTGGCTGTTGCGAGTTCGGAAGCTGTCCCAAGCTCGTAAGGTGGCATCCGTCTGTTACTTGCAATGTGCCCTGAATGGCTTCATGCCTGCTGAACACATACTCACGTTCTTCGCGTGAAGCGTAACAGTCCTGGCTGTGCCCTTGTATTTGCAGACGAGATAGGGGTCAATCTTATCGGTATCCCAGTGATCTACAGGACCAGCGGGTACGGGTGCAAGGCTCACCATCTGGTCCGGCGGCCCATCGTACAAAGCCGCGTTGTTCAAGACATGCCGGACTCCGGAATCGAGCACATTGGCCGGACAAGCAACCGGTGCTGCCACCGCGGCGCCGCTTGCTACCGCCCAGAACACCACACAAAGGCTTTCACTCGACCACATAGAATTGATCTCCGTCGTTGGCTTTCACTCCGTGTCCGTTTCTGAAGCGGATTGTTCGTTCGTGGACGGGCTGCACCGCATGTCCGTTCCACTGATCCAGAACCTGAATACCGGCGGCGTTGCGGCCAAGATAAATGGCTGCATGGCTGCGTCCGTCAATGTGGTTTCCGTACCTGCCGTTAGGGTCGAATGTTGCGACAACCGATCCTGGTCTGATCAGATTCGCGGTTCTTACTTTTTCTCCCTGGTGCCACGACGAGGAAGGTGGAATGGAAACAACAGCATGGACGAACGTCACGCATTGTCCGTTGCCGACAAGTTGTCCTTTAAGAGAATTGGCTTCAGCCATATTTGCTACGTAAGACATTCTTTAACCTTGCTCACGTGGTTTCGGTATCTGTCCACACGCGTGCGTGTGGACTCATGTTCACGGTGGGCGCGGTGGGTGGATCAGTTGTGGTTTCACATTACCTCCATTTGATCCGAGAAAAACCTGCTTTACAGGTGGCAAAATTCATCGAGCGTGCCCACTTCGTCGCCGTCCGACTCGGCGAGCGAAAAACTTCAAAAGCGATGCTGGATACCCGCCGTGACACCCGCTTGCGTATCCGCCGCGCCAATCAAATCGCGCGACAGACTCACTGCATTGCCGTGCTTGGCCATCGCATAACCTCCCGCCATATACAGCACCGTGCGTTTCGACAGCGCGTACTGCGCGCGCAGCGAGAACAGCGTCGGATCGGCATCGCTCGCGTCCTTGATGTCCTGATGGTAGAGCGCGGCGAACAGCGAGATGAACGGCGTCACTTCGTATTGACCGCCGATCCAGTACATGTCGCTGCGCAGCGTAGGCGCGCTGGTGTGGAACGTGCGCCGGTAGTTCCGGTAGCCCGCCATCGCCTTCACGGCGCCGAAGTCATAGCTCAAGCCCGCGTGAATGCCCTGAATGTAGTTGGTCGTATCGGCGGGCGTGACGCTGTCGTTCGCGCCGTTCTGCCGGTCGAAGGTCGCGACCGCCGCGAATGGACCGCTCTCGTAGCCGAGACCGAAGTCGTACTTCGAGCTCGACTTCATGCTGCCCGGCACATTGCCGAAACCATACATCGCGCCGAACTTGAAGCCGGAAAATGTGCCGTCGTAACGCACCGCATTGGCCGAGCGCGAGAACAGACCGTCTTTACGGCCGCCCGTCGCCGTGGATGACGTCGCCCACGAGTAGTTTGGCGCGTAACCCATCGGATCGAACGGCAGCATGTAATCGTAGGTGGTCGTGAAATTGCGGCCGAGCGTGATTTGCCCGAAGCGGTTTTTCAGGCCGATGGTCGCGCGGCGGTCGAAGATCGCGCCGGGGCCGTCGTCGAACTGGCCGTTGGCGATGTTGATGCCGCTTTCCAGCTGGAACACCGCCTTCAGCCCGCCGCCGAGATCCTCGACGCCGCGCAAACCCCAGCGCGACGTGTTCTTGCCGCCCGAGACGAGGCGCGTGGCGCCGCCGTCCTTGCTTGCATGGTTCACGTATTCGACACCCGCGTCGACGATGCCGTACAAGGTCACGCTCGACTGCGCGTGCGTGCCCGCTGCAAACCCGGCGAGCCCGGCGCAAGTCACGCCGACAGTCGCTTTCTTCATGCTCCACTTCATCAATAGTCTCCGGTGGTTGGTTTTTTTTGCTTCGGTTCGTGGCGTGCCGCTTTCAACTCGCCTGAGCGAACGCCCAGCAGTCGTTGGCGGGGAATTCGATCCAGTGACGGCCGGCCGCGCGCGGCACGTGCCCGAAGGCGCGCAGCCGCAGGTCGCCGCAATGGAACAGGTATTCCCAGCGGTCGCCGAGATACATCGACGTGACGAGCTCGGCTTCGAGCCGGTTGGTGCCGGGACCGTCGGCGACCTGCACGCGCTCGAGGCGGATCACGGCTTGCGCGTGTTGACCGGCCGTGAGCGCTTCGCGTGCTTGCGCCTGCAGTTGCCAGCCGTCGCCGGCAAGCGTCACGCGTTCGCCGTCGACCGCGGTCACGCGCGCCTCGATGCGGTTGTTGCTGCCCATGAATTCGGCCGTGTAGAGCGAGCGGGGCGCGCCGTACAGTTCGGCCGGCGTGCCTTCCTGTTCGATGCGTCCGTTGCGCAGCAAGAGGATGCGGTCGGACATCGCCATCGCCTCGGTCTGGTCGTGCGTCACGCACAACGCCGAGAGGCCCAATGACACGATCAGCTCGCGCAGCCAGGCGCGCGCTTCTTCGCGCAGCTTGGCGTCGAGATTGGAGAGCGGTTCGTCGAGCAGAATCACCGGCGGGTTGTAGACGAGCGCCCGCGCAATCGCCACGCGTTGTTGCTGGCCGCCGGAAAGCTGATACGGATAACGCGCGGCAAGGTGGCCGAGGCCGAGTTGGTCGAGCGCGGCCTGCACGCGTTTTTTCTGCTCGGTAGCGGTGACGCGCCGCAGTTTCAATCCATACCCGACGTTCTCGGCCACCGTGCGATGCGGCCACAGCGCATACGACTGGAACACGAGCCCGAGCGAGCGCTGCTCGACCGGCAGATCGACATGCGCCGCGCCGTCGAAAAACGCCTTGCCGTCCAGTTCGATGCGGCCCGACGACGGCTGTTCGAGACCGGCCACCGCGCGCAGCAGCGTGGTCTTGCCGCTGCCCGACGCGCCCAGCAGGCAGACCACTTCGCCGGGAGTCAGTTCGAACGACACACCTTTGAGAATCGGGTTGTCGCCATAGCTGAGAAAGAGGTTGTCGACCGAGAGCTTATCCATGCAATTTCACTCCGAAGCGCAGCGCGACGCCGAGTCCGGCGCCGACCATCGCGATGTTGATGACAGAAAGCGCGGCGACCTGATCGACCGACCCGGTGGCCCACAGCGAGACGAGCAGCGCGCCGATCACTTCCGTGCCGGGCGAGAGCAGATAGACGGCGGTCGAATACTCGCGCTCGAAGATCATGAAAATCAGCAGCCACGCAGCGAGCAGGCCGAAGCGCACCAGTGGCAGCGTCACATCGAGGCTGACGCGTGCGCGCGTTGCGCCGACGCTGCGACCTGCTTCTTCGAGCTCAGGCCCGACTTGCAGCAGCGCGCTCTGAATCAGACGCATGCCGTAGGCGAGCGACACAACGGTGTACGCGATCCAGATGCTCCACATGGAGTTCTTCAGTTCCTTGAGGCCGGGCACGAACAGGAACACCCACAGGAACGCGAGACCGGCGAGCAGGCCCGGCACCGCGCGCGGCAGCAGCACGAGGTAATCGAGCAGGCGCGTGGCCCAGTCGTTGCGGCGGTGTCCGGCGAACGCCACCAGCGAATAGAAGCCCACTGCCAGCGCGCCGCCGAATACGCCGATGCCGAGCGTGTTGAGAATCGCGCGGACCAGGTTGTTCTGCTCGAACAGTTCGGTGAAGTTGGCGAGCGTGAGCGTATCCGCGAGATGCACGCCATGTCCCCAGTGTGTAACGAACGCACGCAGCGTGATGCCGGAGAGCGGCACGAACACCGTCAGCAGCAGCCACAGCGCCACGATCGCCAGCGCGACCCAGCGCCACGCGCCGAGCGGCAGCACGGTTTGACGCCCCGCCTTGCCCTTGACCGTGACGAAACGGTTCGCGCTCTTCAGCAGCCGGCGTTGCAGCAGCACGAGCGGGAACGTGATCGCGACGATGCACATCGCGACCGCGGCCATCAGGTGATACGAGGGCACGCCCAGCTTGTTGGTGAGCTTGTAGAGATACGTGGCGAGCACGAGGTGCCCTTCAGGATCGCCGAGCACGAGCGGCAGGCCGAATACTTCGAAGCCGAGAAAGAACACCAGCACGCCGGCGAACAGCAGCGCGGGCAATGTCATCGGCAGGCTGACGTCGAGCGCGACGCGAAACGGCCGCGCGCCGGCGACACGCGCGGCTTCCTCGACGTCCGAGCCGAGGTTGCGCAGCGCCGCCGACGAATACAGATACACGTGCGGCACATGCGTGAGGCCGACGATCACCGTGATGGCGAACACCGAGTAGACGGTCCACGGCGCTTCGGCGGTGCCGAACAACTCCATCCACCACACCGAGTAAAAACCGACCGGGCCGGCCGCGACCACATAGCCGAAGGCGAGCACCATCGGCGAGACGAACACGGGCGTGAGCAGCAGCGGCTCGAGCCAGAGGCGGCCCGGCAGGTCGGTGCGCACCATCAGGAACGCGAGAATGCCGCCGAGCGGAATCGAGATGAACAGCATCCCGGCCGCGATGACAAAAGAGTTTTTCAGCGCGGACCAGAAGTCCGGGTCGCTGAAAATGAATTCGAAGCCAGCGAGGCCGAGCGTGCGTTTCGCGTCGAAGAACGGCGCGTTGAGCACGCTCTGCAACAGGATGAAGCCGAGCGGCAGCGCCACGGCCACGGTCAGCACCGCGACGACGAGCCAGCGCAGCAGCCCCATGAACGGTTGCAGTCCGCCGCGCGGCAGCGCGCCGATGGAGCCGCCGTCTGCCGCGTGCGGCGGCGCGGCGCGGCGTCCGGTTGCGCTAGTGGAAAGCATGAGGGTCCTCCTGCGGCACGCAGGCCGCATATCGACAGGTATGGAAGGAAGGGCCGGCGGCCGCGTCGCAGTGCGGCCGCTTGCGTATCAAACGCGCATGGCTAGCGCTTGATCGACTGTTGCCATTGCTTGAGGAATTCGAGGCGCTTCGACTGGTCGAGATAGACCAGCAGTCCCGCACCGATCGGGATCGGTTTGAGGGAGTCACCGAGTTGCTTCGTGAGGCCGGCCATCGACGTTTCGCCTTCCACGTCGGCGCGAATCGAGAACAGGCTCGCCTGATTAGCCAGCAGCGTCTGACCGCGTTGCGAGAGCAGATAGTCCACCCACAGCTTCGCGGCATTCGGGCTTTGCGCTTTCTTCGAAATCGTCACGAGGCGGCTGACGACCAGCGTGTAGTCCTTCGGATAGACATAACCGATCGACGGATCTTTCTTCGCCTTGGTCAGCGCGTACGAGCCAAGAATGTTGTAGCCGATCAGGTTCTCACCGGAAGAAATACGCTCCATCATCGCGCCCGTGCTCGATTGCAGCTTGGGGCCGGTGGCGCCCATGGCCTTGACCAGATCCCACGTGACCTGCGGGTTGACGCGTGCGTCCTGGGTCAGGTAGTTGAAACCGACGCCGGACTTTTCGATGTCGTAAGTGGTGACCCGGCCTTTGAACTGATCGGGCTTGGTTTGCAGCAATTTGATCAGATCGGCTCGCGTTTGCGGCACGTCGCCGGCCGGCACGAGGCGTTTGTTGTAGACGATCGCGAGCGGCTCGTAGGTGGTGCCGTAGGCCTGCTTCTGGTACTGCGCCCATTGCGGCAACTGCTTCGCTTCGGGCGATTCGTAAGTGGCCATCAGGCCGTCGTTGACGAGCTTGACCTGCAGGTCCATGGCCGAGCTCCACAGCACGTCGGCACTGGTGCTGCTGGCCGCGTTTTCGCTGATGTAGCGGTTGTACAGCTCGGTGCTGTTCATGTCGTTGTACTCGACCTTGACGCCGTACAGGCTTTCAAAATCCTTGATGAGCGGGCGCACGAGTGCGGTGTCCGTGACCGAGTAGACGATCAGCTTGCCTTCCTTTTTTGCACCGTCGACCGTGGCCTGGTAATCACTCGGATAACCGGCTGGAATGGCCGCCCACGCTGAATTTGCGGCGAATGCGAGAGCGGCTGCGAGAACCTTCAAAGCGTTTTGCACGTCTTCCTCCAGAAAACTTCGTGTTGGTTTTGTGTAGGCGAATGGTAAGAGACTGGGGCTTTCTGAACGCTTTCAGTTTTCGAAGGAAATGCGTCACAATGGTCGAATTCACCTCATGGATTTCCCTGGGATTCCGTTCTATGCGTGTGCTCCTCGTCGAAGACAATCCGATCCTTTCCCGCTCGCTGACCGACGCGCTGACCAGCGCGAAACTCACCGTCGACTGCATGCATGATGGCGAGTCCGCCGACCACGTTTTGCGCACCCAGGACTACGCGCTGGTGATTCTCGATATAGGCTTGCCGAAGCTCGACGGCCTCGAAGTGCTGCGCCGTTTGCGGGCGCGCCGTAATGCAGTGCCGGTGCTGATGCTGACCGCGCACGGTTCGGTGGAAGAGCGCGTGCGCGGTCTCGATCTCGGCGCCGACGACTACCTCGCCAAGCCATTCGCGCTCACCGAACTCGAAGCGCGCGCGCGTGCGCTCTTGCGCCGCAGTCATGGGCAGGAGCCGTTGCATGCGCAATGCGGCACGCTGCTTTACGACAGCGTGGATCGCGGCTTCACGCTCGACGGCGAAGCACTCGCGCTGACGCCGCGCGAGCGTTCGGTGCTCGAAGTGCTGATCCTGCGCAATGGCCGCGCGATCAACAAGGACACGTTGTCGGAGAAGATCTTCGGGCTCGACGAATCGGTGAACGCGGACGCCATCGAAATCTATGTGTACCGCTTGCGCAAGAAACTCGAACACAGTTCGGTGGGCATCGTGACGCTGCGCGGGCTCGGCTATCTGCTGGAAGCAAAAAGCGCATGACGCGGCCGAATCTGCGCGTACGGATCGCGCTGTGGTTGTTGCTGCCGCTGCTTCTGCTGCTCGCCCTGGACGCATGGCTCACCTATCAGCGCGCGATGAACGCGGCGCACGCGGCCTTCGACCGAGCGCTCGAATTTTCACTGCGCTCGATCCGCGACGGCATCCGTTTGCGCGACGGCGAGATCGAAGTCGATCTGCCGTACCTCGCGCTGGAGATGTTCGAATCGAACGGCGGCGGCAACATCTACTATCAGATTCGCGAGGAAGGTGGCCGCGTGGTGACGGGCTATCCCGACTTGCCGGATCCCGGAAAAGTGCCGGGCGAGCCCTACAGCGTGCGGTTCTACAACGACGTGTTTCGCGGCCGTCCGCTGCGCATCGCCATGCTCAGGCTGCCCGTGCACGACGTGCCGAGCGCGCAGACGCGTGTGGTGCTGGTGAGAGTCGGCGAAACGATCGAGCAGCGTCAAGCGTTGGCGCGCGAGATTCTGACCGGGTCGCTGCAACAGGAAGGATTGTTGGTGGTGCTCGCGCTCGGCATCGTCTGGTTGGGCGTGGCGCGCGGCTTGCGGCCGTTGAACCGCCTGTCGGCGAAAGTGGCCGCGCGCGCCGAGGACGATCCGACGCCGCTCGACACCGTCGGTCTGCCGAGCGAAGTGGCGCCGCTGGTCGATTCGATCAATCAGTACATCGGCCGCACGCAGTTGATGCAGTCGTCGCGCCGGCGGCTTTTCAACGACGCCGCGCATCAGTTGAAAACGCCGCTTGCGGTGATTCAGGCGGAGTCCGAACTGGCGTTGCGCGATATCGACGTCGTGGAGGAAAGTACGGGGGGCAATCGCCGGCAAGGGGTGCATTTGCGGCGCCTGAATCGCGCCGTGCAGCAGGCGGTGCGCATCGTGCAGCAGTTGCTGTCGCTCTCGCGGCTCGACGCGGACAGCGGCTACACGGTCCAGCATGCGTCGGTGCCGCTGCATAAGGTGGCGCGCAGCGTCACGCTCGACTGGTCGCCGGTGGCGCGCTCGCGCGGCATCGATCTCGGTTTCGAACAGGACGTGCGTGTCGACGTGACGGGCCAGATCGATCTGCTTGCGGAACTGGTCGGCAATCTGATCGACAACGCCATCCGTTATTCCGGCGATGGCGCGGTGATTACCGTGCGGGTTGCGCGCGAAGGAGAACAAGCCTTGCTGCAGGTGATCGACAACGGGCCGGGCATTGCCGCCGGCGAACGCGACGCGGTGTTCGAACGTTTCTATCGCAGCGAAGCGACGCAGGCGGTCGAGGGTAGCGGCCTGGGTTTATCGATCGTGCGGGAGATCGCGCGCGTGCACGGCGCGCAGGTCGCGCTCACCGACGCGCAAGGTGGCGGGTTGGTCGTCAGCGTGTTGTTTCCGCCGTTGAAAGCGGTGTGACGTTGGCGAGCAACCCAGCAACCCAGCAACTCAGCGGCGGATCGGAAAGCGCTGTGCGTAAGCGGTGGGTGACGTGCTGTCGCTCCACGTTTCGCCATCGATCAACACCTTTGAAGCGCCTTCTTCCGGCACCGCCACGTTCACTGCGATGGCCGCCTCGCGATACAACTGCGTCTGGTTGATCCGCGCGGCAATGTCCGCGTAATCCGCGCGCGCGTCGATCATGCCCCAGCGTTCGAACTGCGTGAGAAACCACGCGCCTTCGAACGCTTGCGGATAATTGACCGCGCCGTTGTCGAAGAAGCGCATGGGTAGACCGCCAGGTGCGGAAGCGGCAATTTCGTCGTCCAGGCGCGCGGCGATCAACGTTTCATCGATGCCGACATACTCGGGCCGCGCAAGCCAATGCGCGATTTCCTCGCGATGTCCCGCGCCGTCGAGCCAGCGGCACGCTTCGAGCATGGTCTGCACGAGTGCGCGTGCTGCATTCGGATTCGCGCTGACAAAATCGCGCCGGCACGCCAGCACTTTGTCGGGATGATCCGGCCACACGTCGCTCGTATAAGCGATCGTTCTGCCGACACCTTGCGCTTCGGCCTGCGCGTTCCAGGGCTCGCCGACACACAGGCCGTCGAGTTTGTCTTCGGCGAGCGCCGCGACCATTTGCGGCGGGGGAATCGCCACGCTCTCGATCTCGCGCAGCGGATCCACGCCTTGCGACGCGAGCCAGTAGTACAGCCACATCGCATGCGTGCCGGTCGGGAAAGTTTGCGCGAAGACCGGCTTGCGGCCGAGCGTTGCGAGCGCCTTGGGTAGTGTGCCGTGTTCGGCGAGCGCATCGGCGAGACGGTTCGACAGCGTGATGGCCTGGCCATTGCGGTTGAGCACCATCAGCACGGCCATATCCGTTTGCGGTCCGCCCAGGCCCAGTTGCACGCCGTAGACGAGTCCGTAGAGCGCGTGGGCCGCATCCAGATCGCCCGACAGCAGTTTGTCGCGCACGGCGGCCCATGACGGCTGACGCGACAGCTCCAGCGTCAGGCCGTGCGCATGGCCGAATTCGAGCAGCTTGGCGGCGACGAGCGGTGCGGCGTCCGAAAGCGCCACGAAGCCGAGCCGCAAATGGGTCTTCTCGAGTTGCCCCGATGTGGACGTTCTGGCGAGTGAAGTAGGAGAGTTCATGGACGGCGCTTCATTTGAGCGAGTCAGCCGCCGCGATGATGGCGCGCGCGACCTCGGCGAGTTTGACGCCCTGGTTCATCGCGCGTTTGCGCAGGTTGGCGTAGGCGGCGTGTTCGGTGATTTTCTGCTGATCCATCAGGATGCGCTTGGCGCGATCGATCAGCTTGCGCTCGGCGAGTTCGTTCTCGACTTGCGCGAGACGTTCGCGCAACTGCGATTCCTGCGCGAAACGCGCCAGCGCGACTTCGAGGATCGGCGCGAGGCGCTCGGTCGCGAGACCTTCGACGAGATAGGCCGTGACGCCCGCGCCGACGGCGTCGCGAATCAACTGCTGGTTGGCGTCGTGGCTGAACATCAGCACCGGACGCGGCGCGGTGGCGTTCATCACGGCGAGTTGTTCGAGCGTATCGCGCGACGGCGATTCCGTATCGATGATGATGACATCCGGCCGCTCGCACTGCACCACGCGATGCAGCGCTTGCGGCGTGGCGGTGCCTGCCAGCATCTCGTAGCCGAGGCGGGCGAGGGCGTCGCGAAGGTCGCCGATGGGCTTATCGGTGTCGGTTACGAGGAGAACGCGCAGCATGGAGTGGGGCTTTATCGACGGCTAGCCTTGTATTAAGCAACGGCTATGCCAGGCGATACGCCCGAAGGTGAAGCGAAAGCAATCACGGACTTGGCGGCTGCATGGGCCGCCGCGGCTGCACCTGCGCGGGGCACGCAAGGCCAATGCACCGAAGCGGCGCACGGCGCCGCCGCTTACTTCATCGACGCCATTCGCTATAACTGCGGGGCGAGAACAGAAAACTCACCGCGATCATTGCGACGACGCAGCCGGCCAGCATGATCCACGCGACACCGAAGCTTCCGCTCCAGCCGCGCACGAGGCCGGCCACGATCGGTGCAATAGCCGCCACGATGAAGCCGACGCCCTGGGTGAACGCGACGAGCTTGCCGGCTACGCGATGGTCGGCCGAATGATCCATGGCGGTCACGAGCGTCAACGAAAAAGTGCCGCCGAGTCCCGCGCCTGCCACGCCGACCCATAGCAAGGGCGCCGCGTCGGGCCAGACGATCAAGCCAAGCAATCCGAACAGTTGCGCCGCGAGGCCGAGCGTGAGCCACGGCCGCCGATCCCTGAACGACGCCGCGGCGAGCGGCAGCAACAGGGCGGCGGTGGCCTGGAACACCGTCATGCCCGCCAGCAGCGAACCGCTTGCCGCGACGCTCACGCCGCGCTGCTGATAAAACGCCGGCAACCATGCAACGAGACTCGTATAGCCGCCGTTGACGATGCCGAAGTAGAGCCCGAGCGTCCACGCGCGCCGCGTGCGCCAAAGCGAAAGGGTAACGCCGTTGACGGGAGCAGCCTTTGCCATGGCGCCGCTGGCAGAAGCCTGCCGGTTCAATGCCCACCAGCAGACCAGCGCGACGCAAGCCGGAATCGCCCACACCGCGAGCCCCGCATGCCACGACTGCGTCGCGCGGCTCACCCACGGACTCAAACTCGCGCCCAACCCGCCGCCGCCCATGATGGACGCTGAGAACACGCCCATCGCAAGCGGCACGCGCGCATGAAAGCGCTGCTTCATCACGGCGGGCAGCAGCGCCTGGATCGCCGCGACGCCCACGCCCGCGAGCAACGCGGTGGCGAGTAGTGCCGTGCCGTTCGACGCCGTCCACCGTGCCGCGCAGGCCAACGCGATCGCTAGCAAGCCGAGCACGACACCGCGTGTTTCGCCGATCGTGCGGGTCAGCGCGCCCGCGCCGAATGCGCCGATGCCCATCGCGACGACCGGCAGGCTGGTCAGCAACGACGCGCCGTAGAAACTGAGGCCAGTTGCGTCGCGGATCGTCGTCATCAAAGGGCTGATCGACGTGAGCAACGGGCGCAGATTGATGCCGATCGCGACGATCGCAGCCAGCCACACGACGTCCCGCCACTTCAGCGCCGTGGCGGTGTGGTGAGCGGGAATACGGGGCGGGCTGGCGCTGGAGGGCGAATTCACAATGGTCCTGTGGCGAGGGATGGGCGATGTGAAAAACCGTACGAAGGCCCGGTTTTGGTCAACCATAATAACAAATAATGGTTAACCATTTTCATAATGTCCGGTATAGCTCGCTGCATAGGGGCAGTTCTCGGCTTTGCGTGCCGAGCGCAATAGGTGTTCGCGGAACTGCTAGCGCAGCTTCAGCTTGCGCCGCTCACGATGTGGGGCGCGACGAGATCCGGGCAACTTGCGAGGGTCGTGCGTTCAACGGACAGAGAGTCGCTCTGGCTTTTGTTCGAGGTGGATGAGCGAGCGAAGGAGAGGCGATGTGTTAGCCGGAAGTGAGACGCTCACTCACGGGAAACTCTCCGTGAGTGCTCGTTGCTCTTCCGTCAACCACGGCGACTACTGCAGATACCGGACTATCAGCCGCGTGGCCTCGTCGACGAGCGCTGCAAACGCTTCCTCCGAGAGACTCTCGGAATGGTGCACGACCGCTGTATGGGTCAGCGCCTCGATGGTTGTCACGCACACAAACGCCGCAAGCTCGAGGTCGAGTGCGCGAAATTCATTGCGGTGCGCTTCGAGGAAGGTCCTGAACAGCGCATAGGTTTCCCCGTTCAGTAGTGCGGTGTTTTCAAGCCTCCCGGTGCGCGAAGTCTGTTCCGAGAGCACGCGATGCAGTTGCGGATCGATCCGATGCGCCTCGATCGACGCGGCGACGAGCGTGCGCACCGCTTGCTCCATCGGCAGTGCCGCCGCCTCTGCCAACGCGCCACGGACGACCTGCATGACTTCCTGGCTATGGCGCTCCATGACGGCGCTCACTAGCGCCTCTTTGCCGGGGAAATATTGGTAGAGCGAACCAACACTCACGCCCGCTCTTTCGGCGATACGGTTGGTGCTGGCTTTGTCGAACCCGTCCCTGACCAGAATGCGAGCGGTTGCTTCGATCAAGGCATCGACAGTGACACGCGATCTGCCTTGAGACGCGTGTTTCCTGGGTTTCGTGAGCGGTTTTCGCGCCATTTCTCGCGCTCCAAATGCGAGTAGGTAAGGACGGGTTTTCACTCGTATTATGCATCTCGCGAATCGAATGGCAACGCTGGAGCCACGTTGGATCGAACGCGAATCGCAACCCTCGACGCTGAAAGGAGACGTCTTATGATAGATCAGCCCTATGCAAAACTTGTTGCCGTCAAACGGTGGGCCGATCGCGGCCTCTACGATGCTGTCAGCCAGAATTTCGACCGGCTGAGCAGTGAGGAATCGTCGATCATGCTTCGCATCCTCGACCATATCCATGTGGTCGACAGAATCTTTCAGCATCATTTGCAGGGACTCTCGCACCCGTTTCAGGCGCCGCGATCGGAGAGCATGCCGGGGCTCCAGGCGTTGGCGAACAGTGCGCGAAAAGTCGACGACTGGTATGCGGAGTATGTGGACAGTTTGACGGAGAGCGACTTCGAGCAGCCTGTCGATTTTGTCTTCACTAGCGGAAAGCCGGCGCGCATGCGGCGAGGCGAAATCATTCTGCATGTGTGCCTGCATGGCACTTATCACCGGGGCAATGCGGGTGCCGTTCTTCAGTTGAAGGGCCTCCGCCCGAGCCGTGATGCGATCACGGACTTTCTCGAAGACTGCGTCCCGGACAACTCGTGACGTCCGCGCACGTCGACGGCGAAGAGCCGTCGACGGATGTATCGATAGTGCCGCGTGCGTCGCAGTGAACCGCGCGGCGCGTCTCGCAGAGATGACAGTCGGTCCTCGGGCAGGCACGTCAGCCCTGATTTTCGAAAGTAAATTGTAATTTTCAGATGGGCAATCCGAATGTGTCAGATTGACGAAAATTTGAATAAATGCAAACAGTAACGATTCGTATTAACATGCGCCCTTTTGAAAGCAACGTGCCGACACCCAGCGCCTCGCCTTGATTGGTGAAAGGGATGGTGTCCGCTTGATCGGGGGGTATATGTTTCGCCGCAGGAACGCGAGCAAGGTCTCATTGCTCGACACAACAAGTTTGCTGGTTAACGCACTGCTGGCCGCGGGGATAATCGGCGGCTCGCCAGCCTTTGCCGAGGCCGCTGAAACGGGCGATGCAACCAGCGAGGCGTCTGCGGCGTCCGATCCGCAGCAACTCGCCCCGGTCCGTGTCACAAGCACGAAGGCGCAGGGCTTCGCTCCCACGACCGTTGAAACAGGCCCGTATCGCGGACTCGATGCACTCGACGTGCCGGCCACGGTGAACGTCGTCACGCGAGGCGTGATGGATGCTCAGGGCGATACCGGCCTTTACGACGCGCTGCGTAACGTTGCCGGCGTGACGCGCCAGCAACTGAGCGGCCTTGCGTACGACAACATCTCGATTCGCGGCATTCCGCTCGATAACCGCTCGAGCTTCTACTTCAACGGCGTACTCCCGATCGACAACAACATCTGGATGCCGATGGAGGACAAGGAGCGCGTCGAAGTATTGAAGGGCGCGTCCGCGCTGTACTACGGCTTCACGGTCCCCGCCGGCATCGTCAACATGGTGACCAAACGGGCGGGCTCCGAACCCGTGACCAGCATTTCGCTGCTCGGCGATTCGCATGGATCGTATGGTGCCCACGCCGATATTGCGCGACGCTTCGGGCCGGATGATCAGTTCGGCATTCGCGTGAACGCAATGGATGAACACGTCGAGACGCCCATCGACGGTGACCACGGCTACCGCAAGTTCATCAGCGCGGCGTTCGACTGGCGCGTGAACAGCAAGCTCAAGCTCCAGTACGACTTCGAGCATATCGAAACGAGCATCGTCGAGCAGGCGGGTATCGTGCCGCTGGCACCGAAGAACGGTGTCATCTCGCTTCCGTCCCTGCCTGATCCGTCGAAGCTCCTCGTCAGCGGCAGTCAGCCCACGCTCGCGAGCGCCAACACGCAATTGCTGCGCGCCGACTACGCGTTCTCCGACCACTGGAGCGCGACGTTTTCTCTCGGCCAGTCGATAACGCGTCGCGACCGTTGGGCATGGGTCTTCCAGAAGTACAACGTCGTCACGGGGGCCGGCACTCTGCAGGCGAGCCAGCAGAACGGCCAGATGTACGAGAACAAAAACGTTCGGCTGGACGTCAACGGCGATTTCAAAACAGGATCGATCGGCCACACACTGACAGTCGGCGTCACGCAGAACTGGCTATTCCAGCCGGACTTCACGACGAACTTCTTCACGGCGAACCAGAACCTCTACAATCCCGTTCCAATCACGAAGCTCACGCCGAGCGGGACACCCAAGCAGTTTTTTGCGCAGCATATCCGCAATAGCGGGGTCTACGCGTTCGATCAGATCGACCTCACGTCGCGACTGCAAGTGGTGGCGGGCGTGCGTCGCTCGGAATACATCACGTCGCAGGCCGGTACGCCGAACTCGGACATTAGCCGGACTTCGCCCTCGGGCAGCGTGAGCTTTCGCCTGACGCCGAATACGAGCGTCTACGCGAGCTACGTCGAGGCGCTGGAATCGGCCGGCAGTGCTCCGGCGACGGCGAATAACGCCAATCAGATACTGCCTGCGGTCGTTAGCCGCCAGGAAGAAGTTGGCGTGCGTACGCGTATTCCAGGCAATACGCTCGTGTCTCTGGCGCTGTTCAATCTGCGCCAGCCGTCGGCGGAGGTCAACAGCGACAACGTCTATGTGCTGGACGGTAACGCCCGCTATCGCGGCGTCGAGTTTTCCATACAGGGCGATGTGGCACGGGATGTTTCGCTGACTGCGTCCGCGGTCTATCTCGACGCAAAGCAGGTCGATTCGTCCGACCCCACGCTGCTCGGCAAGACGCCCGAGAACACCCCACACGTGACCGCCAGTCTTTTTGCCGAATACCGGGTTCCCGTCCTCGCCGGGCTGTCGGTCAACGCAGGTGTGTACTACATCGGCTCGCGACCGGTCAACAGCGCGGATCAGGCGAGCATTGGCGGCTACACGCTCTTTACGGCAGGCGCGCGTTACTCGACGCGGGTCTACGGCAAGCATGTGTCATTCCAGGCCAACCTCGAGAACGCCACGAACAAGCGGTACTGGAGCGCGGCCGGCTCCAACCAGCTCGGCGTGGGTCTCGGACGCACACTTGAATTGACCTCGACGCTCGATTTCTAGACTCCACGCAAACAATGAGAACCAGACCATGAATACTCAGGTAACCGAAATGAATGAGCCACGCGCTGAAGCTGCCGAGCCGCTGTCGCAAAAGGGCAGGTCATCAAGCCGTCGCGGCGTCTTTCTCAAATGGTTGCGGCGGATCCATGGCTGGATTGGACTGTGGGGCGCCGTTCTTGGCCTGCTCTTCGGCGTGACGGGTTTTCTGCAGAATCATCGGGCGACCATGAAGATCCGCGTTGGCGACGCGCCGGTCGTGTCGAAGATACATTTGCAGGTGCCCGATCCGGCTCCCCAGTCTCCGCGCGACATGGCGAACTGGCTGCGCTCGGAACTCAAGCTGGACCGTCCTGCGGAACGGGCGAACCGTGAACCTGCTCACGCTGTTACATGGGGGGACCGGTCCGTGATGCAACCCGAGCGTTGGCAGATCCGTTTCATCGCACCGAGCTACCTTCTCAGCGCGGAGTACTGGAAGGGCGGCAACACAATCGATATCGAACGCCGCGATCAGGGTCTCGTCAACACGCTGGAAGGCCTGCATCGGGCCGAAGGTGCGCGAGCAGGCTGGATTTTGCTGGCGGACTCGATGGCGGGAAGCCTCGTGCTGCTCTCACTCACTGGCGTGGTGCTCTGGACCGGGCTTAATCGTCGACGGACGACAGGCGCGGTAATCTTCCTTGTCGCTTTGGGTGCGGGCATCGTGCTCGCCTTGCAGTCGCTTTGAACGATTTGGGGCGCGCGTCAAGCGAAGGTCAGGGTTAAAACTTGAGAAAATAGTGTGCGCCTCGGACAGACGAACTGCGACGCGCAGGGGCGAGCGTAATCAGTCGGGTGCGTGTTCCACGGTGGTTCCACCGTGATCCCCAATGGTGGTTGAGCCGTCACGAATCCCGTTCAACAAACGGATCGTGTCGGCAATGGCCTCAGAAACGGTCTTGCGTCCAGCGCCACCGGACACTATGGACATTGCCTCGCTGTCCATCGCTGCACAATCGCTGATGTCTTTGACGGTAAGGTTGATCATGACGTTTCTCCATGCTGTTGCACATCGTTGATGAGGAATCTCCTGTTAGCGACTTGTGAACAGCTAGGGCCTCTTCAGCTGTTGGACCCGAGCCCACCATCCGGCGAGTCTCGTGTAGCGGTATTTAATAATTGCCTCGTAGGCATATCCGGCGCTTCTCGACTCTAGTAAATAGAGTTACACAGTGGACGCATCAACGCGCCCTGTTCAAAAAGTGAAGCCGACGTCGAGAGAAGATACGCACATCAATCCGACTTCGCGCCTTTAGCGGCGGCACTGCACAGAACATCACCGTTCACTCCAGCTTGCCAAGCCTTCCCGCTAATTTCGATTTGTTCCTGCTGCGCAAGACTGTTTGTCGGACGCGGGTGTTCGAAATCCGAATCAATGCGCCTACATTGGCCTCTATCGGAGCCGTCGGCCCGATCGACAGTGAAGCCGAACGACCCATGTTCGAAGACATGAGGAGGCGTGGCGCGCGCAGCGCCCGCATCCCGCCATAGGAGTACACATGAGCGAAGCAAATCAAGGCGCTGTGCGCGAGCTGAGTCATTTCATCGACGGCCGACGCGCCGCTGGCGCGAGCGGGCGGTTCAACGACGTATTCGATCCGGCGCAAGGCCGGGTGGCGGCCCGCGTGCCGGTCGCAAACGCAGCTGAAGTCGCCGCCGCCGTCGCCGCCGCGAAAGCCGCATTCCCGGCCTGGAGCGAAACGGCGCCGCTCAAGCGCGCCCGTTTGATGTTCAAGTTCAAGGAACTGCTCGAGGCGCATTCGGACGAACTCGCCGAACTCATTACGCGCGACCACGGCAAGCTGTTTTCGGACGCGAAGGGCGAGGTGGTGCGCGGTATCGAAATCGTCGAATTCGCGTGTGGCATTCCGAACCTGCTCAAGACCGATTTCACCGATCAGATCAGCGGCGGCATCGACAACTGGAATCTACGTCAGCCGCTCGGCGTGGCCGCGGGCGTCACGCCGTTCAATTTCCCGATGGTAGTGCCGTGCTGGATGTTCGTGATGGCAGCCGCGTGCGGCAACACGTTCGTGCTCAAGCCCTCGGAGCGCACGCCGTCGGCATCGATCCGGCTCGCCGAGCTGTTCATCGAGGCGGGCTTTCCCAAAGGCGTGTTCAATGTCGTGCATGGCGACAAGTCGGTCGTCGATGCGCTGATCGAGCACCCCGATGTGGCCGCGATATCGGTCGTCGGCTCGACTCCGGTCGCTGAATACATCTACAGCGAAAGTGCAAAGCGCGGCAAGCGCGTGCAGGCGTTGGGCAGTGCGAAAAACCATCTGGTCGTCATGCCCGACGCCGATCTCGATCAGGCGGTCGATGCGCTGATCGCGTCGTCGTATGGCTCGGCCGGCGAGCGCTGCATGGCGACCTCGGTCGCGGTGGCGGTGGGGCGTATCGGCGACGAGCTGATCGAGCGTCTCGCGCCGCGCGTGCGCTCGCTCAGGATCGGCGGCGGCATGGAGCCCGATCTGGACATGGGGCCGCTCATCAGCGCCGCGCATCGCGCCAAGGTGCTGGGCTATATCAATGCGGGCGTCGCGGCAGGTGCCAGGCTCGTCGTCGATGGCCGCGGCCATCGCGTGCCCGGCCACGAAGAGGGTTTCTTTCTCGGCGGTTCGCTCTTTGACGACGTGAAGCCTGAGATGAGCATCTATCGGGAAGAGATTTTCGGGCCGGTCCTGTCGGTTGTCCGCGTGCCGGATCTCGCGAGTGCGATAGCACTCGTCAATGCGCACGAACTGGGAAACTGCGTATCGCTCTTTACTTCCGATGGCGGCGCGGCGCGCGCATTCTCCCGGCAGATTCACATCGGCATGGTGGGCATCAACGTGCCGAGTCCGGTGCCGCCGGCGTGGCATTCGTTCGGGGGCTGGAAGCGATCGTTGTTCGGCGATCATCACGCGTACGGCGAGGAAGCCGTGCGCTTTTACACGCACTACAAGAGCGTCATGCAGCGCTGGCCCGACAGCATCGCCAAAGGTGCGGAATTCGCGATGCCCGTGGCCCAGTAAACCGAACCGGGCGCGCTTGTCATTGAAGCGGGTGGCAAGGACGGCTATCAGTGAATTCGCGGCTATCTCTACTGCATCGGTGTAATCACCGTAGAGATTCCGGGAGAAGGCAGGACACGAGAAATCGTCGCCGCGTGGCGAGCTGCGGCGCGTTAAACATTGAGAGGCGGTACAGGAGCCCCTGCTAAACTCGTCGTGATTTCCGACTTAAGTGTCTTTGAGTAAGCCAATCATGAAGAGTAGTTCAAAAGGCGGCCTTGTTTATTCCACCGATGGCGGACGGATGTGTCCCGAATGCAGCCAGGTGCTCGCGCAATGTGTCTGCAAGACGCTCGCCAAGGCACGAGCGGTAGGTGATGGTGTGGTGCGAGTGAGTCGCGAGACCAAGGGCCGGGGCGGGAAAAGCGTGACGCTCGTTAAAGGGCTGGCGCTCGATCCTCTTGCCTTGGCGTTGCTAGGCAAGCAGTTGCGCACGGCCTGCGGTTCTGGTGGAACGGTCAAGGATGGCGTGATCGAAGTGCAGGGTGACCATTGCGAGCGAGTTATCGAGGCGCTAAAAAAGTATGGCCACAGCGCGAAGAGGGCCGGGGGCTGAGGTCATCGCTTCCATGACGCGCTCGGTGATCCGGTCGAATGCTCGTCCCCACGGCCACAGCCTGGAACTCGACGCGGTTCGCGGACCTGGAAAGCGGCTTTCTCCAACGGTGACCATACGCCATGCCTCATGCTCCATCGGCCACCATGATCCCGCTTGCAAGACCCGTGCGAAACAGAGTCAACGCTCATCGCCAGATTGGCAAGGCCGTGGCGCGCCGCCGAAAATATGGCGTAAGCTGAGCGCTCGACCGGAGGGTGACGTCGGCGGCAAATCTGCGAACCGAGTTCGGTCGACTCGCGTTCGTCTCTTTCACAAGGAGGAAAGCGATGCGGACGATGAAGGCAGTGCAGGTGGCAAAGGCCGGCGGACCCCTGGAGGTCGTTGAACGGGACGTGCCGGAACCCGGTGCCGGACAGGTGCTCATCAAGATCCAGGCGTGCGGTATCTGCCACAGTGACGCGTTGACGAAAGAAGGGCAGTGGCCGGGCCTGGAATATCCGCGGGTGCCCGGGCACGAGATCGCAGGCGTCATCGACAAGGTCGGCGCCGGCGTTGAAGGATGGCAGGCGGGGCAGCGAGTCGGCGTCGGCTGGCACGGCGGACATTGCGGACGGTGCGAGCATTGCCGTCGAGGCGATTTTGTTCTGTGTCAGCGCGCACTCGTACCTGGCATCAGCTACGACGGCGGCTATGCCGAGTTCATGGTGGCCCCGGTCGAAGCACTGGCGCGCATTCCGGATGATCTTTCCGATGTCGATGCCGCCCCTCTTCTGTGCGCGGGCATCACGACATTCAACGCGCTGCGCAACAGCGGCGCGCGTGCCGGGGACGTGGTCGCCGTTCTGGGCATTGGCGGACTTGGCCATCTCGGCGTGCAGTTCGCGCGAAAGATGGGATTTGTCACGGTAGCCATCGCGCGTGGGCAGGACAAGGCAAGTCTGGCGAAAGAGCTTGGCGCCCATCACTACATCGACAGCACGGCGGTGAACGTCGCAGAGGCGTTGCAGGCTTTGGGCGGCGCTCGCGTGATTCTTGCCACCGTCACCAGCGGTAAAGCGATGAGCGCCGTAGTGGGCGGCCTCGGATTGAACGGCAAGCTGATCATGGTCGGACTCTCCGAAGAGCCCGTCGAGGTGCCGATCGCGCAGTTCATCATGGGGCGAAATTCGGTGCAAGGCTGGCCGTCGGGCACGTCGGCGGATTCGCAGGACACGCTCGCCTTCAGCGCGCTATCGGGCATCAAACCGATGATCGAAGAATTCCCGCTAACGAAAGCTGCCGAGGCCTACGACCGGATGATGAGCGGCGCCGCACGGTTCAGGGTTGTGCTCAACACGGGACAATAAGAGCGCGCGACTTTCGGCCGTGTTTGAGGCGTCGTCACATCGGCACGGTCGACGCCCCTACGATCCCACGTCGTGTAGAACGTCTGCCGCGAAGCCGGAAGCCTGCATCTCTTCAACTTAAACCACGAAGTGCCGCCGCAGCAGCATCGCCGCGGCTCTTCGGCGTTCCCGTTGGAAACTCGCGATGTCCATCGACCGTCTACGCGCGGCGAAGATTCAACGCGAGCACCACACGGGCATCTGCTTGCCCGAACCGTGGATGATGGCGCAGGCTGCCCGCCGCGGCTAGAATGCCTGCCGATATCGCTCCATTCCCGATTACATAATTCATGGCTCCACGTCCCCGGCGTCCGTCGTCTGCCGACACGGAAACGCCCATTCAAGGTGCACGCGACGACGATTCGATCAGCGTCGAAGAGCGTATTTACGCGTCCATTACCGCCGCGTTGTTGCAGGGGCGCCTGCGGCCGGGCGCGCAACTCGTCGAACGCGATCTCGCTGCCGCGTTCGGCTGCACGCGCGGCGCGCTGCGCAAGGTGCTGGCGCGGCTGGGCTTCGAGGGCAAGCTCGTGCTGGAGGCGAATCGCGGTGCGTTCGTGCCGTCGCCGTCGGAAGAGGACATTCGCCAGGTGTATCGCGCGCGGCAGATCGTCGAGGCGGGCATCGTCGCGGCTTTGTGCGGGGCGTTGAGCGCGCAGCACAAGCGGCGCTTGCGCGCGCATGTGCGCAGCGAAGAGAAGGCGTTGAGCGCGGGCGCCGTCGAAGAGTCCGTGCGTCTTGCCGGCCAGTTCCACGTGCTGCTGACGGAGTTGGCGGGCGGCACGGAGTTGCTCGGGCTGTTCGGGCAACTGGTCGCCAAAACCGAGTTATATAAAGCGCTGTTCGACCCGTCGAAGGGTTCGACCTGTTCCGCGGACGAACACACGCAAATCATCGACGCCCTCGACGCGGGCGATCTCGACGTTGCACTGTCGGCTATGCGCGAGCATCTGGCGGAATTGGAGGAGCGGGTAGTCGAGCAGGTGCGCAAAAGCGCCGTCCGCGAGGATCTCGGGACGGTGTTCGGGCTTTAAACGCGTGTATGCAGGAAGCGAGGAAGGCGTGTGAAACGCACGCTGGCAACAGAAAGGGCCACGCGCTAAAGCGAATCGGGCAAAACCAGGCTGCAACGAAGCGATGCCGCAGCGCGCCGCTCAGGCTCGAGTCAACGAGTCAAGCCGGAGAAGGCGCGCGAATGGCTTCGCGTACGACTTAATCGCAATGGATCACGCCAAGACCGTGCGCGGCGCGGTCAGCGTGCCGCCAGCCTTAACGGCGACGGAATTGCGTGTTGCGAGCACCGCCGCCACCGGTGGCGCGCTCGTCTTTGTGACGGAAATTGATCCGGCCTTTGGTCAGATCGTAGACCGACAGTTCCAGCGTCACGCGGTCGCCCGCGAGAATACGGATGTGGTTCTTGCGCATGCGTCCGGACGCGTAAGCGCCAACCACGACGCCGTTGTCGAGCGTCACGCGGTAACGGCTGTCCGGAAGTACTTCGTCGACGATACCGTCAAGTTCAAGCAGTTCTTCTTTCGCCATGCATAACTCCTGGTCGATGGGATAAGGGGTGTTGGTCGCCCACGCCGGGCAGCACAACATCAGATGGGGGCAAAAGCGGGCTTTTCGAGCCCGCCGTCCTGCGGCATCAGCCTATGCGCTGATAGTACCGCTCAAAGATCGGCGACGGACTGGCCGTCTACACGGCCGTCGATCAATTGCTCGGCGTGGGCCATGCACGCAATGCGCGCCTTGCCCGTGCCGTCGAACGGAAACAGGTACTGCAGACGGAACACACGCCCGTCGGCGGCCGGATTGGCGCCCACGCGGCAGATGCGCACCGACGCGTCGTAGCCGGCGTCCGGATTGCGGCTCGTCTGACCGTCCGCCGGGCGGCGCGGATAGACGAGCGGGTGAATTTCATAACCCTTGTACGTCTTGACAACTGAATTCATGAAGCACGTGTCCTGTAATACGTGGCCGGCGTGTCACGCGTGTTACGCGCGGCACGACAGGCCGGGCAGCGCAGCACCTTGGGGCGCGCCGCCATGGAAAAAGGTTGGCACAGGCCCGATCGCAAGGGCTTGAGCGCGCCGCGCAAAATCGCGGATTCGATGGAGAAGAAACACGCTGATGTCGCGCGGACATCGGGCGCGTAAAGCTGAACACTCAGCTGCACAACTCGCGACGGCGAATGCATGCGACGCATTGCCGGGGTGACGGGATCGCCGACAGGCGGCGGTCGAACAGTCGGGGGTGGTGCGCAGACGCCGGTTTTAGACTGCCCGGTGTTGCCTGATCAAGCCGGTTGTTGCCTGGTAATGCGAATGCGGCGAATGCGGGATACAGCTATTCCAATATGATGCACTAAATAGGGCTAATTGGATAGCAAAAAGTTCCACGCAGGGACAAACCGCCCGGCCGGCGGGGCTTTGCGAGCGACGCAATCGTCGCGAACGGCGTGCCGGGGCATGAGCGGCACGCCGGGTGAGGGGTTGCGCCGTGACGGCGCGGGCGCTGGACGATCAACAGACTCGCGTTTCAGCGGGAAGTTTCGCTCACGCGCTTTTGCAACTCGCGCGACGCCGCCAGCGGAATGCGGGCGTCATCCCAGCCGGCCAGCCATTCGACTTCCTTCGACGTGAAGATCTGTCCGTGATTGCGCAGCGTGTATTGCAGCGAATCGATGATGTGATTGCGGATGATTTCCGGCGTGCCTTCGTCATCGAGCACGGCGCGAAACGCTTCAAGCGTGGCCATCTGTTGCTCCGTCAAATAGATGGGTCTTTTATCGCACGAAAAAAAATCGCTCGCCAAGCGGACAAAAATCGCCGCGTGACGAAGGGGGGCAGCGTTTGCTTTTTTGACGACGTGGCCGGCGCCACGGTCGCCGTGGCCGGGCCGGGTGGCTACAATGGCGAGTTGCCGCATCCTTCGAACACTGCGACCCCATGCGCAACCCAAACGTGTCTCCTGTGAAAGACCTGCTGCTCGAGCGCTACGCTCCCATCGCCGACGGCATCGCGGCGCTTTTCTATCCGTGCGCCGAAGTGGTGATTCACGACCTGCGCGATCAGACCATCGCGTACCTCGTGAACAACCTGTCGAAGCTCGAAGTCGGCGGGCCGTCGGTGCTGGACGAAGTCCATTACGCGGCGCGCGGCCAGACCATCGGACCGTACGAGAAGCTCAACTGGGACGGCCGGCGCATGCGTTGCGTGAGCAACATCCTGTTCGACGACGACGGCAAGCCGGCCGGCATGCTGTGCATCAACTTCAATATCGCGGTGTTCGAAGATGTGCGCTCCACGCTCGATCTGTTCATCAAGGGCGGTAATCTGACGGACGCGCCCGCGGAGGAACTGTTCCGCGACGACTGGCAGGACCGCATCAACACATACCTGCATACGTGGCTGCGCGAACGCCAGATCGGCATCAATGCGCTCACGCGCGAACACAAGCGGGAAATCGTCGAGGCACTGCACGCACAAGGCGCGTTTCGCGGCCGCAGTTCCGCGAACTACGTGGCCGCCGTGCTGACGATGGGACGCGCCACCGTCTACAAGATTCTGAAGCAGATGAAAGAGGGCGGCTGACGGTTCGACCGTCGCTGAATCGCCGAGATTGGTCAATTCAGGGAGGATAAGCATGGTGCGTTACCGGCACTACAAAGGCGGGATTTACGAACTGGTTTGCGAGGCCACGCTCGAGCCGGATCCGACGGTCACGATGATCGTCTACAAAGCCAGCGATGGTACGATCTGGACGCGTCCAGCCTCGGTATTTTTCGAACTGGTCGAAGTCGACGGCGCCAAGGTGCCGCGCTTCGCACCGATCAACTAGCCATTATCAACAAAGGGAAATCTGCATGCGGCTACTGCTTGCCATCATTCTGCCGTGGTTCCAGTTCTTCACGATCGGCCGCCCGTTCGCGGGCATCATCTGCCTGATCCTGCAGATCACGCTGATCGGCTGGATTCCGGCAGCGATCTGGTCGGTGTACGCGCTGAGCCAGTACAACACCGACAAGAAAATCGCCCGGGCGATGGGTAACGGGCGTTAAGGCCGGCGATGCGCGCCGCGCTTCACTTGAGCGGCGGCAATTCGACCGCATCCGGCGCTTCGATCACCACATCGGATTCCGCGATCGCTACGCACGGCAGAATATAGCCTTCCTGTTTTTCTTCCCGGCTGAGCCCGGGCCATTCGATCGTGTAGCGCACTCGTCCTGCAGTCATTTTGCACAGACACGTGCGGCACGTCCCATTACGGCACGAGCGCGGCAAGCGCAGATTCGCAAAGCCGGCGGCTTCGAGAATCGTGAGCGAATCGGGCGCTTCGAAGGTGTGGCCGAGCGGCTCGACGCGAACGAGAGGCGGGCGGGTAGAGTCGGACATCGTGTGAATCTGTGACGGATTGCGCCACACTTTACACGTTGCATCTTCAATGAGTCGTGCCGTTGCGTCGCAAATAGCGGTACACCGTATTGCGCGCCAATCCCAGCTCGCGTGCCGCCGCCGACACATTGCCGTCGAGCCGTTCGAGCGTTTGCGCGATCAGCGTGGCCTGCCATGCCTCCATCTTGCTGGACGCCGGCTGCCCCTGCGCTTGCGCCGCGGCGCGGACCTCATCGCAGGATTCTGAGCCCGCAAGCGCTGCCAGTGATTTCACTCGTGGCTCAGCCGCGATGTCGACGCAATCCTGCAAGAAGTCCTCGGGCAAATCGTCGAGTTCGATCTGTTCCGCGCCTTCGGCCATGATGCTCGCGGTGCGCAACACGTTGGCCAGTTGCCGCAGATTGCCCGGCCAGCGGCATTGCGCGAATTGTTCGAGCACTTCGGCGGAGACGCGCCGCGGCAGGCGTTCGCCGTCGGCTTGCAATTCCAGTATGCGCGTGACGAGCACACGAAGATCCGTGCGCTCGCGCAGCGTCGGCAAGGTCAGGACGAGTCCATTGATCCGGTAGTACAGGTCTTCGCGGAACGTGCCGGCTTCGATCATCGCGCGCAGGTTGCGGTGGGTCGCGCAGACGATGCGCAAATCCACCGGAATCGCCCGGGTTCCGCCGAGCGGCACGACGTTGCGCTCCTGCAGCACGCGCATCAGACGCACTTGCTGGGCGAGCGGCATGTCGCCGATTTCATCGAGGAACAGTGTGCCGCCGTCGGCCTGCACGATCTTGCCGATGCTGCCGCGTTTCTTCGCGCCGGTGAACGCGCCGTCTTCGTAGCCGAACAACTCCGCCTCGATCAGCGTATCCGGCAACGACGCGCAATTCAGGGCGATAAACGGCGCGGCCCGGCGCGGCGAATCGTGATGGATGGCGCGCGCCAGCCACTCCTTGCCGGTGCCGGTCTTGCCGAGCACGAGGATCGGAATATCGCGGCCCCGCAGTTTGGCGACACGCCGCAGAATCGCGGCGATTTGCGCGTCGCCGGTGTCGAGCGTTTCAAGCGTGGCTAGCGGCGCGGGATCGATGCAGCGCGGCGCATGACGCGCCTCGCCGGACAATGGCGCGCGCGAAGTGCCGGCGAAGCTCTCCGTCGGTCCGACGTAGCGTGGCAGCGTATATTCGCCGCGCGCCACCACGCGCACGCCGCTCGGCAGCGTCAACAGAATGCTCTCGCCGGGTGCGCGCGCGATCTGCTGCAACAGCCTCGCGAAGGCCACGCCGAACAGCGCATCGAACGGTTGCCGTTGCAGCTCGGCGAGCGGCTGCCCGAATTGAAACAGCGCGCTGCGATTAGCCGACAGAAACGTGCCGTCCGGCGCGAACGCCGCGAGCCCTTCGAACAGGGTGCCGATGAATTCCGCGCGCGCGTGAAAGTGCACGCGAATCGCGTCGACGAATTGATTGGAGAACAGATGATTTTCGATCATCTGCGCCGACATCCTCACCAGCGCGAGCGTGTGCTTATGAAAGCCGCGTGTATCGCCGCTCACGTCGAGCGCGCCGATAGTGCGCCCGAACGGATCGGCAATCGGCGCGCACGAGCACGTGAGAATCCGGTTGGCGTGCAGGAAGTGTTCGCCGGCGTGCACGACGGTCGGCTGGCCATCGACGAGCGCGGTGCCGATCGCATTGGTGCCGCGATCCGCTTCGGCCCACGACACACCCGTACACAGCGCGACGCGATTGGCCTTCTCGACGAAGTCGCTGTCGCCGAGACTGTGCAGGATCACGCCGTGATTGTCGGTGAGCAGCACCATGCTTTGCGTATCGACGATCTGCGCATGCAGCGTCTCCATGACGGGAAGCGCATGCGTGAACAGCGATTGATTGCGATCGACGAGCTCACGCAGCGCAGGCCGGGGCAGCGGATGAAAGTCCGGCGTCTCCGACGCGCGCAGGCCGATTTCGAGCGAGCGGGCGTGAGCTTGCGCGATGACATCGGGCCGACCCACAGTGGGCGGCGTGGCGGAACGTTGGGTCAAGACATGTCTCCGGTGAAACGGACACGGCGGGTACGTTGCCCTCCGCTCGATGCCGCAGCGCAACATGCGCGCCCACGGCCGAACACCGATATTACAGGACGAATCGCGCGGCGCACGGCAGGGAAAAAACGGAGGCCGTGCGGCGCCGCATGCCTCAAAAAAACGCGCGGGGCACCAAAATCAGGCAAACAAAAAGGAAAACTTGCGCCGTGGCCGAACTCGTCTAAAGTGAATCAAATCACCTCCGCGGGCCGCGAACTATTCCGCCGCCGCAATCAGGTGACGAGCCCGCGTCGTCAGCATTGGACAAGGAGGTTGTGGGCGAGCGACGCGATCAGACGCAACCGGCTTGCGCACTACCAGGCTACACCATGCGCAGCACCTACCTTCCAGGTGAACACCCATGCAGATCCTATTCCCGAATGAAACTCCTGAATATTCAGGTCGCGAACTCACCTTGGCGTTCCCGGCGATGGTCGATGGGCAGAGGGTGGAATGCATGATCACGGCGGAGGCACTGGAAGACCACTACGGCGCCGCATCGCCGCGTCTGGAGGACATGGTCGGCGCATTCGACGCGCACCGCGCCAGGATCGAAGCGGCCACGCGACGCCTGATATCGGAAACGAGAGCGCAATGTCTCGTGCTGAGAAGCGGCTATGTGCGCTTCTACGAAGCCAATTGGCGTAATTGACTGAAGGCGTTTCCGACGTCCTGTCGGTCAACGCCGCAAGCAGGAAAGCCGCGCAAGAAGCAGAAGGCGAGGAAACCCACGCGCGGCATCGATCATTCAAACCGTCCGCGGCCAGCCGTGCCGCCGGCGTCCCAACTTGCGCGCGAGTGCGCTCAAATCATCCGCCGCAGCGTCCGATCTTTCAACACCACGTGATGCGCGATCGCGGCCAGCGCGTGCAAGCCGATCACCCAGTAGAACGCATTGCCGAGCCACTCATGCACGGTCTTGAGCAATGGCCGCGCGACGGGATCGGCGCCGACCAGCGTGTAATCGATGTTGACCCACGCCAGCGTGACCGGATGCCCACCGGTGTTGATCATCAGGATGCCGAGCAGCGGCTGGACGAAGATGAAAATGTACAAGGCGAGATGCGCGGCCCGCGCCAGAAAGGCGAGCAGCCGGTTGCTGTCGACTTCGGCGGGCGCGCCGGCCCACAGTCGCCAGAGCAGACGCAAACAGGCCAGCCCCAGCACCAGCGTGCCGCACCAGAAATGCACGCTGCTCCAGAACGCGCGGCTGTCGCTGCCCTTGGGCCCGCGAATCTCGATCGCCAGATAAGCCAGCGCGATCAGCAGAAACATGGCCCAGTGAAAGAAAATGGCGGGCGCCGTATAGCGGTCCGAGGTGCGGCTGTAAGACATGTAGGGGACTCCCGTGTCCAGGTCGATCGTTTTATTAATCGTCAGATGATAAACGGTGCCCGACCGGAATGGGCACCGCGAATAAAACCGTCGTTGATCCAGACCCGGGTTTGGCCGACGAGCGTCCGCGCCGTGCCTACTCGCTGCCGAGATAGAAATAGCGGAACAGGAAAATCGCCGCGATGATCCATACCACCAGCTTCACCTTGCGCGCCTGGCCGGTCAACAGCTTCAGGCCCGCATATGAGATGAAGCCGAACGCGACGCCATTGGCGATCGAATAGGTGAAGGGCATCAGCAGCGCGGTGAGCGCGGCCGGCACGACTTCGGTGGCGTCGTCCCACGGCAGGTCGAGCATTTCGCGCAGCATCAGGCACGACACGTACAGCAGCGCCGGCGCCGTCGCATAGCCGGGCACCACACCCGCCAGCGGCGCGAAAAAGAGCGCCGCGAGGAACAGCACGGCCACGGTGATGGCCGTCACGCCCGTACGTCCGCCGGCTTGCACGCCCGACGCGCTTTCAATGTACGCGGTGGTCGACGAAGTGCCCAGCATCGAGCCGGCCAGAATGGCCGTGCTGTCCGCAAGCAGTGCGCGGTTCAGGCGGTGCATCTTGCCTTCCACCAGCAGCCCGGCGCGATTGGCCACGCCCATCAGCGTGCCGGTCGCATCGAACAGCTCGACGAGGAAGAACACGAGGATCACGTTCAGCACGCCGCCCGACAGCGCGCCGCGAATGTCGAGCTGGAACAGCGTCGGCGAGATGGACGGCGGCGCGGAGACGATGCCGTGGAACTGATTGCCGCCGAAGAAAAAGCTCAACACCGTCACGCCGACAATCCCGATCAGGATCGAGCCGCGCACCCGCAGATGATCCAGCGTCACGATCGCGAAGAAACCGATCACCGCGAGAATCACGTGCGGGTTGTGCAGATCGCCAAGCGTCACGAGCGTGGCCGGACTGCCGACCACCACGCCGGCCGACTTCAGCGAAATGATCGCGAGAAAGAGGCCGATACCGCCGGTGATGGCAATGCGTATCGAATGCGGAATGCCGTTGACGATCACCTCACGCACGCGAAACAGCGTGACGATCAGGAACAGGCAGCCGGAAATGAACACCGCGCCGAGCGCGGCCTGCCAGGTGAAGCCCATGCCTTTCACGACGGTGTACGCGAAGTACGCGTTCAGCCCCATGCCCGGCGCGAGCGCGATCGGATAGTTCGCGTAGAGACCCATGATCAATGACGCGAGCGCGGCCACGATGCAGGTCGCGACGAACACCGCGTCCTTCGGCATGCCGGCGTCGCCGAGAATCGCCGGGTTGACGAAGATGATGTAGGCCATCGTCAGGAAGGTGGTCAGTCCGGCGAGCACTTCGGTGCGCAGGTTGGTGCCGGCGGCTTCGAAGCCGAAGTAGCGTTTTATGGAGTCCATGAGGCGGGTCTCTCGTCGTTCAGAAAGCGTTTCTTGTGGTTGGGCGGTGAGGCGCCGCGTCGCCGGGGCTGCGGGCGCTCGGTCACGGGCGGATTGTAGTCAGGATTGGCGGCGGTGTGCCGCATTGTGCGGCTGAGCGGCCGTGTAAACGCTCATTCGGCGGGCGGTTCGTCGGGAGATTGTGGCGCCGATGCATCAGGCTGCGGCCGTTGGCGCGCCAGCCAGCGATCCAGTTCGCCCGCGAAGCTCTTACTGTCGCGTTGGCTGAAGGCAGAAGGGCCGCCGGTATCGACGCCGCTGCTGCGCAACTGGTCGAGCATCGACCGCATGCGCAGCCGTTCTTCGATGGTGCCGGGCGTGTACCAGTTGCCGCGCGGATCGAGCGCCTGGGCGTTTTTGGCCAGCACGGCGGCGGCGAGTGGGATGTCGGCGGTGATCACGAGATCGCCGGCGGCGACACGTTCGGCGATGAGGTCGTCGGCGGCGTCGAAGCCGGCCGGCACCTGGATCGCGCGGATCAACGGCGACGGCGGCACGCGCAGAAACGAATTGGCGACCAGCGTCAGCCTCATGCCGGTGCGGCGCGCGGCACGGTACAGCATGTCCTTGATCACGGCCGGACAGGCGTCGGCGTCAACCCAGATTGACATGGTTCGGATTCCGGCGGCGGGTTGTCGAAGGGGCGAGATGATACCTTGCCAGCGCGCGGGGCGGCGCGGCAAGCGAATTTACGATGTTGCGGGAAGCGGGAAGCGGGAAGCGGGAAGCGGGAAGCGGGAAGCGGGAAAGCAGGAAAGCAGGAAAGCAGGAAAGCGGAAAGCGGAAAGCGGAAAGCGGAAAGCGGAAAGCGGAAAGCGGAAAGCGGAAAGCGGAAAGCGGAAAGTGGAAAGTGGAAAGTGGAAAGTGGAAAGTGGAAAGCGGAAAGTGGAAAGTGGAAAGCAGGAAAGGCATGTGGGGCTAAAAGCGCCCGCGACCGTTGCAGTCGCAGGCAGCCCCGCATGCCACGCGGCTACTGGCGCTTACTGCGCCATCGTTCCACCCGATCCCTGCGCCCGCCGTTGCGCGACGATACGGCCGGCGCGTTGCGCATTCTCCGGGTAGTCGATCCAGTCGAGCGGATCGTAGCCGGCGGCACGCCAGTCGGCCAGATCGGCCTTCACCTGGGCACGCGTTTTCGGCGCCGACGGATCGTAGGGCCGCGCCGAAGTCTGCGCAAACGCGGTGCTCATGCTCACGGCGGCCAACAGCGCGCCGAGTCCAACTCGAGAAACGATTTTCATGACGAGCTCCTATGGAGCGGTTAAAAACGACAGCGGTATTCTAGTTTTCATATGCATTTCGAGTAAGGCGATTGAAGGCAATGCACCATTTCGCCCAGCGAATCAAACCGGGCTGAATGATCCTGCGACTCAGGGCGGCGACGGTTTGCTGAAACGGTCCAACACGGCGCTCAGCAGGTCGATCGGCAGCGGAAAAACAATTGTCGAATTCTTGTCGGCGGCAATCGTCGTGAGCGTTTGCAGGTAGCGCAACTGCATCGCCTGGGGCTGGCGCGAGAGCGTCTGCGCCGCTTCCAACAGATGCTGCGACGCCTGCAATTCGCCTTCCGCGTGAATCACCTTGGCGCGCCGCTCGCGCTCGGCTTCGGCCTGACGGGCAATCGCGCGGATCATCGTTTCGTTGATATCCACGTGCTTGATTTCCACGATCGATACCTTGATGCCCCATGCGTCGGTCTGCGCGTCGAGCACTTTCTGGATATCGGCGTTCAATTGCTCGCGATCCGCCAGCAGTTCGTCGAGTTCGTGCTTGCCGAGCACCGCGCGCAGCGTCGTTTGCGATAACTGGCTGGTCGCTTCGAAGTAACGCGCCACCTGGATCACCGCTTTCTCCGGATCGACCACGCGGAAATACACCACCGCGTTGACCTTCACCGAGACGTTGTCGCGCGTGATCACGTCTTGCGGCGGCACGTCGAACACGACGGTGCGCAGGTCCATGCGCACGGCCTGCTGCACGATCGGAATGATCAGCACGAGGCCCGGCCCCTTGACCTTCCAGAAGCGCCCAAGCATGAACACGACGCCGCGTTCGTACTCCCGAAAAATCCGTATCGATGAGGCAATCAGCGCGGCCACCAGCAGAATCAGAATGCTGCTGAAGCCGAATGTGAAACCGATCATGAGCTTTCTCCTTGTTGTCGTGCTTCCGCGGGCACCACGGTCAACGTCAGGCCGCGCCGCGCCGTAACGCGCACCGCATGACCCGCCGCAACCGGGGCCGTGCTGGACACCCGCCAGCGTTCCCCGTGCACTTGTGCCCAACCGCCCAGCGCGCCGTCCGCGGTGAGGTCCGCCGGCGAAAGGCCGCCGTCGAGCACCACGCCGACGCTGCCGATCAGCGCTTCCGAACCCGTCACCACCGGACGCCGTCGCGCGTGCAGCGCGAGTCGCGATACGCCCAGCACGAACACCACGCTGAACACGGCCACGGCGGCGATCATCGGCAGAGGGATGCCGTAGCCGGGCACGTCGGTATCGATCAGCATCAGCGCGCCGATCACGAACGCGACCACGCCGCCGAAGCCGAGCGAGCCGAAGGTCGGCAGAAACGCCTCGCCGATCAGGAACGCAATGCCGAGAAAGATCAGACCGAGGCCGACGTAGTTGATCGGCATCATCTGCATGGCGAAGAGGCCGAGCAGCAGGCTGATCGCGCCGACCACGCCGGGCAGCACGAAGCCCGGATTGGCGAATTCGAAGAACAGGCCGTACATGCCGATCATCAGCAGGATCAGCGCGACGTTGGGATCGGTGATCACGGCGAGGAAATGGCTGCGCCAGTCGGCTTCGAGCGTGACGATCGGGGCGTTGGCCGTATTGAGCTTGACGTTGCCCGCGCTCGTGACGATCGCCCGGCCGTCCAGTTGGCGCAGCAGGTCGGGCACATCGCGCGCATTCAGATCGACGACGTGCTGTGCGAGCGCGTCCGCCGCCGACAGGCTCACGGCTTCGCGGACCGCACGCTCGGCCCAGTCGGTGTTGCGCCCGCGCATCTGGGCGAGGCCGCGAATATAGGCGGCGGCATCGTGGACCTGCTTGCGCAGTTCAGTCGACTGGGTGTCGAGCGGCAGGGCGCTGGCGGAGCCGGTGGGCGCGGATGCCGCGGGTTTTGCCGACCCGCCGCTGCCACCGCCGCCAATGCCGGGCAAGCCCGGCGTTCCGCCGCCCCCCGGCGGCTCGGCGCCGCCAATGCCCATCTGGATCGGCGTCGCCGCGCCGAGGTTGGTGCCCGGCGCCATCGCCGCGATGTGGCTCGCATAGACGATATACGTGCCGGCGCTCGCCGCGCGCGCGCCACTCGGGGCAATGAACGTGGCGACCGGCACGGGCGAGGCGAGAATCGCCTTGATGATCTGCCGCATCGACGTATCGAGCCCGCCCGGCGTATCGAGTTGCAGCACGGCGAGCTGCGCGCGATCGTCAGCGGCATGCTGCAGACTGCGCACGATGAAGTCGGCGCTGGCCGGACTGATCGCCCCGTTCACGGGAATGACGACGACGCTGTTGGGGGCGACGGCGGCGCGAAGTGGGACATTAGCGACATTCAATTCGCATGACGCGAATCCAAACGTCAAAAGCACGCCGAGCACGGTCATGCCGCGCATCAACCGGCCCACGACATCGCCACGGATAAGCGACATGCGCGAGCCAGACTGCCGGAACGGGAGACGTGGATACGTGCTCATCGCTGACGGCTGCCGCGCGCGGTCAGGGCGTATCGACCGGCGCGGGCCGATACCCCAAAAGAAGGCTGGCCTGCTCCTTACAGCTTAGTCCGATTCCGTCCGGCGCGTGAAATCCGCGCGCGCCGGCCGGTAATCGGTCGGCCGCATGCCGGTCCACTTGCGAAACGCGCGATGAAACGCGCTCGGTTCGGCAAAGCCCACCGAGGTCGCGATGTCGGCGATGGTGCGGTCGGTGTCCTGCAGTTCGCCGATCGCGATGTCGCGCCGCAGGTCGTCCTTGATCGACTGGTACGTATAGCCTTCCTGTTTCAAACGCCGCCGCATGGTGGCCTCGGCGACGTGCAGGCGATCGGCCATCTGATCGGCGGCGGGCCAGCCGGCCATCGGCATGGCGCGCAGCATCTTGCGCACGCGCGCCGCGAGCGAGCCGGGATTGCGGTACTTGACGATGAAGCTGCCGGGCGCATCGCGCAGGAAGGGCTTGACCGATTTGGTCGTCTGAATCACGGGCAGGTCGAGAAACGCCGGCGCGAGGTCCACGTATGACTCGGCCTGATCGAAGCTCATCTGATCGCAGAACATCAGCCGGTACTCGTGCGCGGCGGGCGGCTCGGCGCAGCGAAAGCGCGCCTCGAGCAACGGAATGCGCCGCCCGACCAGCCAGCACAACAGCCCGTACACGAGGATGAAGTACGTCGCGTAGGCGAACATGGCCGGCGGCGGCGCGCCGGCGTTTTCCACGAAGCGCAGGCGCACGCGCTGCGCGTCCGTTTCGGTCCGCACGCCGAGATCGTCCAGCACCAGGCGCATGAAACCGACCGCGCGTGCCAGCGCCTGGGCGCCATTGCGCGCGGTGAGCGCCGTCTGCGTCATGGCGATGAAGCTGCCGCTTTTCATGCGATGCGAATCCTGGCCGAAGAACTCGTCGTCCATCGCGCGCGCAATCGCCGCCCACAGCGCGCCGTATTGCGCCGACGACACCCGGCTTTTCGGCGACGCCAGCATCGGCGCCGCGATGCCGGCGGCTTCGGCAAGCGGCAGCGCGTCGAGGCCGCGCGAGCGCGCCAGCGCGAGCGCTTCCTCGACCATGCTGACGGAAATCGTCCCTTTATCGTTCTTCATGCGTGTCCGGCTTTACGGGAATTCTGGCAAAAGCGCTCAGCGTTTTCCTTGTTGAAATTCGCCAAGTGCCTGAAATCGTGGATATATGCGGCCTCATATCGTACCAGTATGGCAAATGCGCTCAATCAGAATGATCGGGCTGAGCATCGAACCTGTCCGGCGGCTTGCCTACACTGGGCCTCAACCGATCGCGCACAGCCTGCCTTGGGCGACGCCGCCACGAGGCGCGACATGAGCCGCGATCACACGCACAGCACAGGACCGAGCGCCATGGACAGCTTCTACACCGACGAACAACGGATGATCCGCGACGCCGCTCGCGACTTCGCCACCGAGCGGCTCGCCCCGCATGCGGGTCAATGGGACCGCGACGCGCAACTGCCCGCCGAGGTCGTCAAGCAGATGGGCGACCTTGGTTTTCTCGGCATGATCGTGCCGGCGGAGTGGGGCGGCTCCTACACCGACTACGTGGCCTATGCGCTCGCGCTCGAAGAGATCGCCGCGGGCTGCGCCGCCTGCGCCACGCTGATGAGCGTGCACAACTCGGTCGGCTGCGGGCCGCTTCTCAACTTCGGCACGGAAGCACAAAAAGACCGCTACTTGCAGGACCTCGCGACCGGCCGCCGCATCGGCGCGTTCTGCCTGACCGAGCCGCAGGCCGGTTCGGAGGCGAACAATCTGCGCACCCGCGCCGTGCTGCGCGACGGCAAGTGGATTCTCAATGGCAGCAAGCAGTTCGTGACCAACGGCTCGCGCGCCGACCTCGCGATCGTCTTCGCCGTCACCGATCCCGAGCGCGGCAAGCGCGGTCTGTCGGCCTTCATCGTGCCGACCGATACGCCGGGTTTCAACGTCGGCAAGCCGGAACACAAGCTCGGCATTCGCGCCTCCGATACCTGTCCGATTTCGCTCGACGATTGCGCCGTGCCGGAAGCCAATCTGCTCGGCGAGCCGGGCGAAGGCTTGCGCATCGCGCTGTCGAATCTCGAAGGCGGCCGCATCGGCATTGCCGCGCAGGCGGTCGGCATCGCGCGGGCCGCGTTCGATGCCGCGCGTCTCTACGCAAACGAACGCATCCAGTTCGGCAAGGCGTTGAAGGAGCATCAGACTATCGCCAACATGCTCGCCGACATGGCCACGCGCCTGAACGCCGCGCGCCTGCTCGTGCATCACGCGGCGCGGCTGCGCACGGCGGGCAAGCCGTGTTTGTCGGAGGCATCGCAGGCCAAGCTGTTCGCGTCGGAATTGGCCGAGGAAATCTGCTCGAACGCGATCCAGATTCACGGCGGCTATGGGTATCTCGAAGACTACGCGGTGGAGCGCCATTATCGCGACGCGCGCATCACGCAGATTTACGAAGGGACCAGCGAAGTGCAGCGCATGCTGATCGCGCGGCATGTGTAAATAGAAGTGAGGCTGGTTTTGAGTGCAAAATAGCTTGCCCGCCGAGTAGAAAGCAGTGCAACGCGGGACAAAAAAAGCGGAGCGCATACCGCGCCACCAGGAGACGACGATGACTGCAGCGAAGGCCTTTTTCGACGCGCGCGACCTGTTATTGCGCCATCGAACCGACTACGACCGCGCGTACCGCGAATTCGCGTGGCCGGCACTAGGCGAGTTCAACTGGGCGCTCGACTATTTCGACGTAGTCGCGCGCAATAACGACAATCCCGCTCTGTGGATCGTCGACGATCCCGCCAGCGACGGCCTGCGCCTGTCCTACGCGCAGATGTCGGAGCGCTCGGCGCGCATGGCGAATTTCCTGCGCGGCATGGGCGTGGGCCGCGGCGACCGTCTGCTGCTGATGTTGCCGAACCGCGTCGAACTGTGGGACGTGATGCTCGCGGCCATGAAGCTCGGCGCGATCGTGCTGCCCGCCACCACCCAGCTTTCCGCCGACGACGTGCGCGACCGCGTGCAGATCGGCGGTGCGAATTTCGCGGTGGTCGATAGCGCGGAGCTGGCCAAATTCGATGCGCTCGAAGCGCCGCTCACGCGCCTGTCGGTGGGCACGCCGCGCGAGGGCTGGATCGATCTCTCCGCGGCCTATGACGCATCGCCGCAATTCACGCCCGAGGGCGTCACGCGGGCCACCGATCCGATGCTGTTGTATTTCACCTCGGGCACGACCTCGAAGCCCAAGCTGGTCGAACATACGCACCAAAGCTACCCGGTCGGCCATCTGTCGACGATGTACTGGATCGGTCTGCAACCGAACGATATCCATTGGAATATCAGCTCGCCGGGCTGGGCCAAGCACGCGTGGAGCTGCTTCTTCGCGCCGTGGAATGCGCAGGCCTGCGTGTTCGTTTTCAACTTCCCGCGCTTCGTGCCGAAAGACACGCTGAACGCGCTGGTGCGTTTCAACATCACCACGCTGTGCGCGCCGCCGACCGTCTGGCGCATGCTGGTGCAGGAGCATCTCACCGACTACCCGGTCAAGCTGCGCGAGATTGTCGGCGCCGGCGAGCCGCTGAATCCCGAGGTCATCGAGCGCGTGAAGCACGCGTGGGGCATCACGATACGCGACGGTTTCGGCCAGACCGAGACCACCTGCCAGATCGGCAACTCGCCGGGCCAACCGGTCGTGCCCGGTTCGATGGGGCGCCCGCTGCCGGGCTACACCATCGAGCTCATCGATGCCGACGACCAGCCCGTCACGGAAGGCGAAATCGCGTTGCCGCTGGCCGAACGGCCGCTCGGTTTGATGACCGGTTACGCGAACAACGCCAAGGCCACGGCACAGGCCATGCGCAACGGTTTCTATCGCACGTCCGACGTCGCGCTGCGCCGTGACGACGGCTACTACGTCTATGTCGGCCGCGCCGACGACGTCTTCAAATCGTCCGATTACCGCCTGAGTCCGTTCGAACTCGAAAGCGTGCTGATCGAACACGAGGCGATCGGTGAGGCCGCCGTGGTGCCGAGCGCCGACGCTCTGCGTCTGTCGGTGCCCAAGGCGTTCGTCACCGTGCGCCAGGGTTACGAAGCCGGCCCCGAACTCGCGCGCGCGGTGTTCGCGTTCTCGCGCGAAAAGCTCGCGCCGTACAAGCGGATTCGCCGCCTGCAATTCAGCGAGTTGCCCAAGACCATTTCCGGCAAGATTCGCCGCGTCGAATTGCGGCGCCGCGAAATGGAGCGCGAGGCCGAGCCCGCGCGCCTGCCTGATGAGTATTGGGAAGAAGATTTCCCGGATCTGCGTTGATTTTATTTGTCCCCAGTCACTGTCCGGCCGCCTCGCGGCCACTGCAGAGGAGTTTCAGCATGAGCGCAATTGCTGCCGTTGCCACCGTCAAGTTGCTGATCAACGGCGAGTTCGTCGAATCGAAGACCAGCGAATGGCGCGACATCGTCAATCCCGCCACGCAAGAGGTGCTGGCGCGCGTCCCGTTCGCCACCGCCGATGAAGTGAACGAAGCCATCCGTTCCGCCCACACCGCGTTCAAGACCTGGAAGGACACGCCGATCGGTGCGCGCATGCGCATCATGCTGAAGTACCAGGCGCTGATTCGCGAGCATATGCCGCGTATCGCGAAGACCTTGAGCGCGGAACAGGGCAAGACGATTCCCGATGCCGAAGGCGATATCTTCCGCGGCCTCGAAGTGGTCGAGCATGCGTGTTCGATCGGCACCTTGCAGCAGGGCGAATTCGCGGAGAACGTGGCGGGCGGCGTGGACACGTACACGCTGCGGCAACCGATCGGCGTGTGCGCTGGCATCACACCGTTCAACTTCCCGGCGATGATCCCGCTGTGGATGTTCCCGATGGCAATCGTGTGCGGCAATACGTTCGTGTTGAAGCCTTCCGAGCAGGACCCGCTCTCGACCATGCAACTGGTCGAACTCGCGCTCGAAGCCGGTGTGCCGAAGGGCGTGCTGAACGTGGTGCACGGCGGCAAGGAGGTGGTCGACGCGCTCTGCACGCACGAACTGGTTAAGGCGATCTCGTTCGTCGGCTCGACGGCGGTCGGCACGCACGTGTACCGCCTCGGCAGCGAGCACGGCAAGCGCGTGCAATCGATGATGGGCGCGAAAAACCACGCCGTGGTGCTGCCCGATGCGAACCGCGAGCAGACGCTGAACGCGCTGGCCGGCGCAGGATTCGGTGCAGCGGGACAGCGCTGCATGGCGACCTCGGTGGTCGTGCTGGTGGGCGCGGCGCAGCAATGGTTGCCTGACCTGGTCGCCAAGGCCAAGGCGCTGAAAGTCAACGCGGGCAACGAACCGAACACGGACATCGGCCCGGTGGTTTCGCGCGCGGCAAAGCAGCGCATTCTCGGCCTGATCGAAACCGGCGTGAAAGAAGGCGCCACGCTCGCGCTCGACGGTCGCGGCGTAAAAGTGCCGGGCTACGAGCAAGGCAACTTCATCGGTCCGACGGTCTTTAGCGACGTCACCACTGAAATGGAAATCTACCGTCAGGAAATTTTCGGGCCGGTGCTGGTGGTGCTGAACGCGGCAACGCTCGATGACGCGATCGCGCTGGTCAACCGCAATCCGTTCGGCAACGGCGTGGGCCTCTTCACGCAGAGCGGCGCGGCGGCACGCAAATTTCAGAGCGAGATCGATATCGGTCAAGTCGGCATCAACATTCCGATTCCGGTGCCGGTGCCGTTCTTCAGCTTCACCGGTTCGCGCGGCTCGAAACTCGGCGATCTCGGCCCGTATGGCAAACAGGTCGTGCAGTTCTACACGCAGACCAAGACCGTCACCGCCCGCTGGTTCGACGACGACACCGTCAACGACGGCGTCAATACGACCATCAGCCTGCGCTGAGTCCACGCGGCTTCTGAAGACTGGAGACGAGATCATGAAAATAGGCTTTATCGGACTCGGCAACATGGGTGCGCCGATGGCGCACAACCTGCTCAAGGCGGGCCACGCGGTCAACGTGTTCGACCTCAACGCGCAAGCCGTGCAGGCGCTCGTCGATGCGGGCGCGAAAGCGGCCGGTTCGCCGAAAGCGGCGGTGACCGACGCGGAATGCGTGATCACCATGCTGCCCGCCGCCGCCCATGTGCGCAGCGTGCTGACCGCGGACGACGGCATCTTCGCCGGCATCGCGAAGGGCGTGACCATTATCGATTCGAGCACGATCGATCCCGCGAGCGTGAAATCATTCGCCGAACTCGCGCAGCAACACGGCAACACTTTTGTCGACGCGCCTGTGTCCGGCGGCACTGGCGGCGCGGCGGCCGGCACGCTGACCTTCATGGTCGGCGGCAGCGCGAGCGCGTATGAGCAGGTCAAGCCGGTACTCTCGGCGATGGGTAAGAACATCGTGCATTGCGGCGATACCGGCACGGGCCAGGTCGCGAAGATTTGCAACAACCTCGTGCTCGGCATCACGATGGCGGGCGTGGCCGAAGCCATGTCGCTCGGCGAGGCGCTCGGCATCGACGCGAAAGTGCTGGGCGGAATCATCAATACGTCGACGGGGCGCTGCTGGAGTTCGGACACGTATAACCCGATGCCCGGTGTGATCGAGACAGCGCCCTCCACGCGTGGTTATACCGGCGGCTTCGGCACGGATCTGATGCTCAAGGATCTGGGGCTCGCCACCGACGCCGCGAAATTCGCGCGTCAACCGGTCTATCTTGGGGCGTTAGCTCAACAGCTCTATCAAACGATGAGCACGAAAGGCGCGGGACGTCTCGACTTTTCCGCGGTCATCAAGCTTTATCGTCAGGACGGCAAGGACGGAGGCGCGGCATGATCGAACTCGACTACGCGCACGACGGCGCCGTCGCGCAACTCACCCTCAAGCGGCCGCCCGCCAACGCGTTCACGCCCGAGGGCTTGTTGCAATTGCAGCAGACCGTCGAGCGCCTGAACGGCGAGGCGCGCGTGCGGGCAATCGTGATTACCGGCGACGGCCCCAAGTTCTTCAGCGCGGGCGCAGACCTGAACACGTTCGCCGACGGCAACCGCGGAGTCGCGCGCACCGCGGCGGCGCGCTTTGGCGCGGCGTTCGAGACCTTGCAGAACGCGCGGCCGGTGGTGATCGCGGCGATCAACGGGTATGCGATGGGCGGCGGGCTCGAATGCGCGCTGGCTTGCGATATTCGCATCGCCGAACAACATGCGTTGCTGGCGTTGCCCGAGACGGCAGTCGGCTTGCTGCCCTGTGGTTGCGGCACGCAGACGCTGCCGTGGCTGGTCGGCGAAGGCTGGGCCAAGCGGATGATTCTGACCGGCGAGCGCGTCGATGCGGCGACGGCGTTGCGCATCGGTCTGGTCGAAGAAGTGGTGGAGAAGGGCGCGGCGCGCGAGGCCGCGCTGGCCATGGCGGCGCGTGTCGCTACGTTGAGTCCGCAGGCGGTCGGCTTCAGCAAGACGCTGATTCATCAGGGGCGCAACGGCGTGCCACGCGCGGCGGCGCTGGCGCTGGAGCGCGAGCGCTTTGTCGATCTGTTCGACGGCGCCGATCAGCGCGAAGGCGTCAATGCGTTCCTCGAAAAGCGCACGCCGCGCTGGCAGGTGACGCAGGCCGCGCAGGCGGATTCCTCGCAGCAGGAGACGCGTTGATGAGCGCAGTGCAAAGCGTCATAGCCGAAACGAGCCTCGAAGCGGAACGCGAGATCCTGTTTCGCGTGGTGAATCGCGTGGCGATCATCACGCTGAACCGTCCCGCCGCGCTCAATGCGCTTTCGCACGCGATGGTGCGCGAGCTTGCCGTGCTGGTCGAGCATTGCCGCACCGACGACGGCATCGTCGCGCTCGTGCTGAAAGGCGCAGGCGCCAAAGGTTTCTGCGCGGGCGGCGACGTGCGCGAAGTGCAGCGGCTCGCGAAGAACGGCGACAGCCGGTGGCTCGCGTTCTTCGTCGACGAATACCGGCTCGACTATGCGCTGCACACCTTTCCGAAGCCGGTGGTCGCGTTGCTCGACGGCATCGCGATGGGCGGCGGCATGGGGCTCGGCCAGGGGGCGCGGCTGCGCATCGTGACCGAGCGCAGCAAGATCGCCATGCCGGAGACGCGCATCGGCTTTCTGCCGGACGTCGGCGCGACGCGCTTTCTGAGCGTGATGCCGGCGGAGCTCGAGCTATATGTCGGGCTGACCGGCGCGACCTTGTCCGGCGCCGATGCGTTGCGCCTGCAACTAGCCGATCTGTGCGTGCCGGCCGAATGGCTCGCCAGTTTCGAAGAGCGTCTTCAGCGCATGCCGCTCGAAGGCGATCTGATGGCCGCCTTGCGCGGCGTGTTCGAGCCGCCGTGCAACATCATTCCGCACGCGCCGCTGGCCGCGTTCACGCAACTGATCTTGCGGCATTTCGACCGCCGTTCGAGCGTCGAGCGGATGGTCGCGACGGTGCGGCACGACCTGGAGCGCGAGCCGCCGCGCGAGGTGAAGCAGTGGTTGCAATCCATCTACGATGCGCTGACCAGCCATTCGCCCACCATGCTTTACGTCACGCGTGAGGCGCTTTTGCGTGGGCGGCAGATGAGCCTGGCCGAGTGCTTCCGCATGGAGTTGGGTATCGTCAAACGCGTGATCGAGGAGGGTGACTTCTGCGAAGGCGTGCGAGCCCAGTTGATCGATAAGGATCGCAAGGCGCGCTGGGCGCCTGCCACGCTCGCCGAGGTGCGGCCCGAGCGCGTCAAACATTTTCTCGCCTCGCCGTGGAAGAGCGAGGCGCATCCACTGGCCGCGTTGGGCGCGCAGCAGGGGTGAAGTGGAGCGGGCGCTCTGTGCAAGCGCCGCTGAAGGACGACTCGCTGCGGCTGGCCGAAGGCGGCATCAAGTTCGTGGTGGTGGCCGTCCAGCTGAACGATGCCGGCCTGACAGACTGAAGCGTCTCCGCGCGGCGCCTTGCACAACAGCGCCGCGCGAGACACGCAATCAACTTTCGCCGACCGCTTCAGCATGCAACATCCCCGGCGCCGGCGCATCGCCTTGCGCGCCGCGTACGCGGGAAACCCACAACACGCCGGCCAGCGCGACCGCAACCGAAGCCCAGCCGACCGTCCCGTAACCGATGATCTGGCCGCTCGGCGAACTGCTGAGCATCAAGCCGCCGATCCATGCGCCGCATCCCGTGCCCAGTGCCTGGAGCGCACTGTTCGCACTGAGAAAAGCGCCGCGCCGGGCAGGCTCGGGCACGGTGGTCAGCAGTGCCTGCATGGGCACCATGCGCCCGGACATCAGCACCATGAAAACTGGGAAAAACATCACCAGCGCGTAAAACGGCAGATTCGGCAGATGTGTGACGAACAGCACCGGCACAAACGCGAGTACCGCCGCGATCCGGAACACGCGCCGCGTGCCGTAACGATCCGCGAATTCGCCCACCCGGCGCGAAGTGAAGAACGTCGCTGCGCCACCGGCCATATAGAGCCATGACAATTGCTCGGGCGCCACGCCGTGATTGGCGACCAGCACCGGCGAAATGAACGGAATCACCAGCATGTGCGCGACCATCATCATGAAGGTCAGCGCAAACGCATTCAGATGCCGCGGGTTGCTCAGGAGCCGCCACAAATCCGGCAGCACTTCCGCGAGCGGCGGCTGACGGCGGTTCAAATGCTCCGCCAGCGATGGCACCAGTTGCCGTCCCGCCGTCCACACGAGCAGCGACAGCGCCACCAGCAGGAAGAACGGCGCGGCCCAGCCGAAGTGCGCGCCGAGCATCACGCCGGCCGGCACGCCCGCAATCGCCGCGAGGGAAAAGGCGGTCATGATCGTGCCGGTGGCGGCGCCGCGGCGTTGAACCGGGATCACGTCGCCGACGATCGCCATGATCACCGAGCCCAGCACGCCGCCCGTGATGCCCGCGAACGCGCGTGCGGCCAGCAGCAGCGGAAAGCTGCTCGCCAGCGCGCACGCCAGGTTCGACAGCGCGAACAGCGCATACATGGTCAGCAGCAGACGGCGCCGGTCGAAGCGGTCGATATAGGTCGCCGCGAACAGTCCCGACAGTCCCGAGCACCACGAATACGCCGACACGGCCGTCGCGAATGCAGCCGGCGTGATCGCGAACGCGTGCATGATCTGCGGGCCGAGCGGCATCATCACCATGAAGTCCATGATGATGGTGAACTGCGTCAGCGCGAGCAGCCACAGCAGGCGGCGTTCGTGCTTTGCGCTTATTGAGTACATCGATCGATTCCTTGTTGTTGTTTTTGGAAGCACAGTGCTCGCGCGACTCGCGCCGCCGCCGGATCGCACGCGCCTCAAAACGCATGTGATCCCGCGGACGGCCGACACTCAATCGTCGAGCGTTTCGTGCACCGCTTCGGCGCCCTGTTTCCAGTAGCTGGCCGCGCGAATGCGTGATTTGTCGACGCCGCGTTCCGTGCACAGGTGATAGCGCACTGCGCGCATCGTCGCGGCTTCGCCGGCTGCCCAGACATAGCCTTCGCCGTTTTCGGGCAGATAGGTGTCGCGCACGGCCTGCAGCAAGGCCTCGCCGCGCACACCCGCTTCGCTGCGATAGCGCCACACGAGATGCAACTCGGCCTGCGTCGTGAATTCGATCTGCGCCGACGGATCGGCCACTTCGATCACGGCCGCGACGCGCTTGCCGGCCGGCAGCTCTTCGAGACGCCGGGCGATGGCGGGCAACGCGGTATCGTCGCCGATCAGCAGATGCCAGTCGAAATCCTTAGGTATCACGAGCGAACCGCGCGGGCCGCCGATACCGAGATACTGGCCCACTTTGGCTTGCGCCGCCCACGTCGCCGCGGGGCCCGCTTCGTGCATTGCAAACTCGATGTCGAGTTCGCCCGCCTCGCGATCGAAGCGGCGCGGCGTGAAATCGCGCGCGATCGGATGTGGCTGGCCGGTGGGAAACACCGGACCGTCGGGGCCCGCTTCAGGCAGCACCGGCTTGTCCGCGCCGGGTTCCGGGAAGAACACCTTGAGGTGGTCGTCGAACGAAGCGGAGACGAAGTCATGCAGATCTTCGCCCGTGAATGTGACGCGGATCAGATGCGGGGTCAGCGCGCGCACCTGCTTGACTTGCAGCAGACGGAACTTCAGCGGATGGCGTACGCGGTGGACTGCGAGGCCGGTTTGATTGTCGGTTTGGTGGTCTTTAGTCGGCATAAGAGTGGTGCTCCTGTCGACCAGAGGTTGGCGCTTGAGCGCCTTGCTCCGGTCCCATGCAAGATGGTTGCGGTTGGTTCGATGGGCGCGCGCTCACGCGCGGGCGGCGCTCCCGGCGTGCAAGCGCACGCGGGGAACGGGCGGCACGATTTCAACGGGCCGCTTCGCCGCCGTTGCCGTTTTCGCTGTTGTCCGGTTTGACTTCGCTTTCGATTTCTTTCGCCGCGCGCATCAGAATTTCAGCGATGCGGCGCTGCTGCGCCGCCGGCGCGTTGTCACGGCGCAGCAACGCATGCTTCAGGGCTCGGCGCGCTTCGTTCAGTTCGGGCAGCCAGCCGCCTTCGCTGATGTCGGCCGGCTCTTCGCCGGCAAACGCGCGGCGCACCGAATCCATCTTGCGGGCGATATGGCTCAGCTTGGCCAGCATCAATTCGACGCGGTCGCGGTTGGCGGCCAGATATTCGCGGCCCGTTTCCGACAGTTCGTAGCGCTTGCGGTTGCCTTCGAGTTGCACGGTCACGTAGCCGAGTTCTTCCAGATACGTGAGCGCTGGATAGACCATGCCCGGGCTCGGACTGTAAAAGCCGTTCGAGCGCGTTTCGAGCGCCTTGATCAGTTCGTAGCCGTGGCTCGGCTGCGTGCCGATCATCGACAGGAGCAGCAGTTGCAGGTCGTCGGAACTGAATTTGCGGCCGCGCGGAAAACCGTCGCCGTCGCCGCCGAAGCCGCCCGGGCCGCCGCCGAAGCGCCCGCCACGCCCGCCGCCGCGATGCTCGTGATGACGGCCGATGGCGTGCCACAGCGCATGCAGCGAGAAGCGGTCGTAGCCGTGACGGCCAGGGCCGCCGCGCAGGTCGCCACGGAATTCGTCGCGGTCACTGCGGCCGCGTTCGCCGCGACGGCGTTCGAAGCCGTCACCGCGTGCTTCGCCGCCGCGCTCGCCCCGATAGTCGTGGTGATGGGCAAAGGCGTGCCAGAACGCATGAAGTGCGCCGCGTTGGTGGCCGGTGGAGAAAGTGTCGTCCGCTGTGTGCGGACGCGAAAAACGGTGTCGATGACGCATCTTGGTACTCCCGCTTGTGTCTTAAGATGTGTCTTAAGATATATATCTTAAGATAGTTTGTCAACTTCCTCTTTTTTTTGTATCGGCGCACAACAAAGTGTGCGGGAACGCGAAAATTGCGTTTCGGGAACACCGGTGAGGCGATTGACGCGGTGATCGCGGCCATCACCGGTGAACTGACTAAGGGAAAGACGGTGCAGCTGATCGGCTTTGGTTCGTTTTCGACCGGCGCGCGTGCCGCACGGGTCGGCCGCAACCGGGCGACCGGCGCCGAGATCCAGATCCCGGCCGCAAAGACAGTCAAGTTCACCGCGGGCAAGGCGTTCAAGGATGCAGTGAACGGGGCCTGAGGCCACGGGCAAGCCGTCAGACGTCATTGCCAACGGTCTCTTGGTCGAATCACTGCGACCGGACGAGGCGGCAGTCGCGCAGGAACATAGTGTTCAGACTGTCGGCCTGGACTCAGCGCGGCTGGCCTGGTAGCATTTTTCTGCGGGAGGCCGTGTCGTACGTCAGCCTCGAACTTGGTTACGCTAGCAGCGTTACTGAACTTGCTAGCGCTCCTGTGAATACGGCTAGCATCAATTGTGAACGCCAACAACAAGCTTTACACCGAGCAGGTCTATTGGATCAAGCGTCGGAGCTGGTGAAGGTCGGCGTGCTCGATCCAACCGGTTTGCCGAATACCGGAATCCTGACCGCAAAGAAGTTGATCGAAGAAAGCTTGCCGAGCAATACGCTGATGCGCAACTGGGCCAGCAGCGAAGGCAAGCCGGTCTGATGCGCGTCGAGTCGCCGGCTTCGGCCGGTTAAGCGCGCGTTACCGCAGCGGCGATACTTCTTGCAAGGTCTTGGCACGCGCATCGGGAGGAACCTGTTCGTGCGCGAGGGTCCTCGCGAGAAGTGAGCCGTAGCGGGTGGGCCGCTCGACAATTCTGAACCTGCACAGGCAATGCCAAAGCAGAGCGGCATTGCTCGTGACGACGGGGACCCCGACCTCGATTTCAAGCGTCTCGATCACCGGGCTGACGTGAATGCCCGCACAACTTATCAATAAGGCGTCGAAGCTACCTGCAATGCCTGCCGCTAGATCGAGCCACGATTGCGGCGTGATAGCCGCCTGTTCCCAAGGCGTCTGGCATGGCAGGCTTGCATGGCCGACGACATCGATCCCCTGTCCGCGCAGAAAGCCTATCTCCTTCAACACGACCTCTTGCCGATAGGGTGTCAGCAGCGCAATTCTCGAGGCCGACAGCGCGTCCAAAGCAGCGAGAACCGCATCGATGGTTGTGACAGCGGCAATGCCCGTCGCGTCCGTAATGCGCCGCCTGATTGTCTCGGAGCCATTCACCACACCAGCCGCCGTGCAATTCAACGCGATCAGATCGACTTTCGCGTCGGCGAGCAGGCCCGCATGGTATTCAAGGTTGTCGATGATGTTCGTGTCGGATTCGAGCGACGTATCGCGGAACGGCAAGCGCGTTGTCACGAACTGCACGCCCTCGGGCGCCATCAACTGAACCTCGAAGTCGCAGAGTCCGCCAGACGGATAGAGATGACCGATCCGGGCCAGGGTGCCCAAGCCGAGGCTCATTGTTTTGTCTCCATGGTGTGTTTTGTGAAAAGCGTGCCGTGCGATCCGCGCGTGCGCGGCAAATCTTTTCAACCTTCCAGCGAAACACTCGACGAGTCGAGCCGTGCCATGCGTGAGTGCGGGTCGCCGGTCAAAGCGATGGCCAGTGCGGCAACTAGTGCGGAGGCGGCAAACGCATAGAAATTCCATTGGACTTCGACGTTGTGCGCGGCGAGATAGGCGCCCACCATCGGACCGCTCATCGCGCCGAAACGTCCGATGCCAACGGCCCAGCCGGTCGCGCTCGCGCGCGCATGGGCGCGGTAGAAGTTGGCGATGAAGCCCAACTGAACCATTGCGACGCCAATGCTGCCGAAGCCGGCGAGTGCGACGAGCGCATAGTTGAAGACAAGGCTTCCCTTGAGCGTGAGGCCGCACACCGCGAGCGCGCCAATGATATAGCCCGCAACGATGGTCTTGCGCGCGCCCAGCCGGTCGCTGATCTGACCGATGAGGATGCCGCCCAACGCGGACGACAGCATGAATACCGCGAGAAACGACAGACTCGAACCGAGGTCGTAACCGAGCTTGCGCATGAGTTGCGGCAGCCACGTACCCAGGCCGTAGATCACCAGCACGGCGGCGACCTGAGCTACCCACAGGCAAATCGTTGCCCAGAAATTCTGCGGCGAGAACACTTCGCGGAACACGGCGCCAAGCGAGGGTTCCGGTGCCGCGCCGCGGCTTGCGCGCTGAAACACGGATGAATCGATGCCCAGGCGTTGGGCCAAAGTCTTCGCCTGAGTTTCTCGGCCCTTCGCAAGCAGAAAGTCGAGTGATTCAGGCAGAAGCCACACGAGAAGAGGAACCGCTAACAGCGGACTTGCCCCGAGCGCAACGACGAAGCGCCATCCGTGGGATTGCACAAAGAAAATACCGATGACCGCGGATAGCAGCGCGCCGAGCGAGTAGCCCGAGTACATCAGCGCGAAATTCAGATTGCGCTTGTCGGACGGCGAATATTCGACGGTCAGTGCCGCCGCCGCCGAAATGACTCCGCCAAGGCCGAGCCCGCCGATGAAGCGGCTGACGGAGAACACGAACGGCGTCGGTGCCCACGCTGCGCCGAGCATCGACAATGAGAAGAGGGCGACACAACTGATCAGCAGCAGTTTTCTGCCCACCAGGTCGCTGATCACGCTGATGAAATACGACCCGAACAAGGTACCGAACAGGGCGGCACTACCCATGGCGCCGATTTCCATCGGGGTGAGCTTCCAGACCGGGTCGCTCAGCAGGGACGGGACGATCGTTCCCATCACGCCGATGTCGTAGCCCTCGGCGACGATCGTCAGGAAACACAGAACCAGGACCAGATACGTGGTTCTGGACGGCGGGTTGAATGAACGTAATTGCGCGCTTTCGGAGATTGCGGCCATGCCAGCACCTCAGGCAAATAGTAAACGCCATTGATTGCCCGGCCATCCGATTGTCCGGCAGGTTCGGCCCGCGCTCCAGCGCTGATTCAGTGTGCGCCGCAGCGAGGTCTCACGCCTTGAACAACCCGAGGATCAGGGAGTCCGGCCGCTGAAATCAGCAGCCTAAATACAGAATGACATTCTTTTTTGCGTGCTGTCAAAGTTTTCAAAATTCCGCTTCGTTGCGGATGAACCGCTAGTGCGCTTCCGGTTCCTGCTCGCCTAGCAGCAGGTCGGCCATCATGGCCGAGATCTGGTCGATGTCGCGATCGTCGCCGATCCGGTGATTGATGACGAAGCCATCGAACGCCATCCAGATGAGGTGGGACAGCAAATCGCCGTGGACCACGCTCGCCCGTTCCCGCGGAAGCGAGTCGAGCAAAAGCTGTGTGACGAACGCCTCGACAGGTTGCAGCAGATTGACCGGCTTGCGCAGGTCTGCGGGCGCGGTCGCCAGCGCGTCGATGAGCGAGTTGGCAAAAGCATGATCGGCTGCCGGAATATCCGCCCAGATTCCACTGATGATACGGCGAATCTTGCTGCGCGGATTCGACAGCAGCATCACCTCGGTGCGCAGCGCGTGCAGTTGCCGCGTCAGCCACGGCTGATAGATCTCATACAGGATGATCAGTTTCGAATCGAAGTACACATACAGGTTCGCCACGGTAGTACCCGCCTCGCGCGCGATCTCGGTCATGGTGGTCGCCGAATAGCCCTTGCGGCTGAATGCCGCGAAGGCCGACGCCAGAATTGCCTCGCGAATTCCTGCTTTTTTTACCTGCGGCACCGCGCCTCCCTCGGTAGGTGATTCAACTGATTGACCCGCCATTCTAACAATCGCCTGCGCGCCGGATGTCTCGTCAGCGACGCCGCTTCAAAAAGTTTTCACAAAGAGCTTGACAGCATTTTTCGTTGAAAACAGAATGTCATTCATTATTCAGCGATTCAGCACTCACCTCACGAAGGACGCCGTTCATGAATGCGATTCCCGCCCCGGAGGGCACGTTGACCGCGCGCTACGCGGAACTAGGCGCTGGACTGATTCCCGTCGAGCCCTATATTTCTCCCGGGTACTACGAGCGCGAAAAGGCGCACATCTTCAAGAAGACCTGGTTGCAGGTCGGCCGCGTGGAGGAAATCCCCGAGGCGGGCGATTACTTCGTCAAGAAGCTCGACGCGTGCGACACGGAGATCATCGTCGTGCGCAACAAGCGCGGTGAGATTCGCGCAATGCACAACGTCTGCTCGCACCGGCTGAATCAGATTGCGTACGACAAGACCGGACATACGCGCAAATTCTTCTGCAAGTTCCACGGCTGGGCGTACGACCTGGACGGCAATTTGACGGGCGTGCCGGACGAGCAATGTTTTTTCGGGCTCGACTTCAAAGATTACGCACTGACGCGCGTCGCGTGCGACGTATGGCAAGGATTCATCTTCGTCAACATGGACCCGAAGCCCAGGCTCTCGCTCGCCGACTTTCTCAGGCCGATGTACGGCGAGGTCGAAGGCTATCCGTTCGACAAGCTGAAGGTGGGCTTCGCGTGGGAATCGGTGGTCGACTGCAACTGGAAGCTCGCGCTCGACGCGTTCCAGGAGGCGTATCACGTCGCGTATGTGCACGGCAATTCGATCGCCGACGCCATCGACAGTAGCGCGGGCGGCAGCATGCCGCCGCTCGACGCGCTGTGCGGCGAGTTCCATCGACGTCTGTCGCTGGCGGGCAACCAGAAGTCGGTCTATGGAAACCCGAAAGCGGTGACATCGGGCGGCGCGGCCGCGGCCGAAGCATTGTCCGACGCCGGTTCGAAACGCCCAATCGCCGCGGCGGCATTGCGCGCGGGCATTGGCAGCGCGCGTCATGAGTTTCCGCTCGACGCGTTGCCCAAGGGTGTCAACTGGACGAAGAGCGAGAACTGGCTGTTCGACATCAACGTGATGTTTCCGGACTTCTATCTGTCGCTGCGTCCCAACTACTGCCAGGCCTACAACTTCCGTCCGATCGCGCATAACAAGACGCTTTTCGAAGCGCGCGTGTATTACCCGGAAATGACGACGCCAGGTGGCCGATTCTTCCTCGAGTACATGAAGGTGGCGTTGCGCGACGTGCTGCTCGAAGACCTCAGCACGCTCGAACGTACGCAACGGGCGGCGGAAACCGGCGTGAAGAAATTCATGGTGCTGCAGGACAACGAGCTGCTGGTGCGGCACAGCTATCACGTCATCGAACGCCTGTTGGCGCAAGCCGAAGCCACTGCGGAGTAAACGTCATGGAACAGAAAGTCATCGTCGTCACGAAGCGCGCGGATTTCACGCAGGACGCGTCGTCACGCGCGCCGCTGCCTGCCGCCTTCGAGGAGTTGAACCGCTTTGTCGACGTGTGGGCGTTGCCGAGCGAAACCGAACGGACGACGCGGCGCCATACGGCGGGCATGCCGGCCATCGTCGAATTCAAGGACGCGATGCTCGCCAGGGTCGACGACATCGTGGCATGGCTTAACAAGTTCGAACTGGACAAGCTGCCCGAAGACGCGAAGACACTGATGTGTCTGCTGCTGTCGCTGGCCGAAGTCGCGCCCGCTATCGAGTTCTACCAGCAGCCTTTCGTGATCGACGGATACGATCCCTTCCGCTTCGTGGCGGACGAAACGTTTTCGATGCGCCCCGCCATCTGACGCTCACACGCTCGGCCAGTAAAGGATCAGATCATGCCCAAGTGCCGCATTTTTGGTGTTGACCACGCACTCAAGGAGGTTGTCGCCGACGGCCTCTATATGAAGACGATGATCGGCGAGACGATGAGCGTCGCGGTCATCAAGTTCGTTGAAACGGCGGGCCACGGCCTGCCCGCGAATGCGCATAGCCACGGAGAAGAGGCGTCGCTGCAGATCAAAGGCGGCTGTTCGATTTTCGAGGTGCACGACAACGGCGCGGAGATCGAGCGGCGCCTGAACACGGGCGAGGGGATGATCATTCCCGCCGGCTTGAGCCACTACGGCGTCAACACCTACGAAGGCGCGGGCATGAGCATGCGTCTGAACGTGGTGACGCCGCCGCGTGCCGAATATCGCGGCGGCGACGAGGCTCCCTATTACCCGCTGGCCGGTCGGGAGAACGGATCGTGAGCGAAGCGATTCAGTCGAACGCCGGCGCCGTGCATTGCACGCTGCTTCCGGCCGTTCCCCATGAAGGCGCGGCGGCTCAGTTGCCGATCGTGCGAAATGTTGCCGACGGCGCGGCGCTTTCAGCGTCGACCCAACGCATGCAACGCGACGAGCTCGTCGAATTTGATGCGGGCCTTCTTGGCGAAGAACTCGCCGCAGTGCTGGAAGGGCGCGTCGACATCGTCGCGGCGGATGAGCACTACGTCCTCTCGGCGGGCGAGGCCATCCTGATCCCGCCGCGCGAAGCGCGCCGCTATCGTTGCATCACACCAGGCTGCGTGCTGTATCGCGTGACGTGCAACGCCGAAGCAAACAAGGAGCCGCAACAATGAGCTCGCCACATGTCGCGATTGTCGGCGCGGGTCATGCCGGCGGACGTGTCGCCCAGCATCTGAAAGCCCTGGGCCATGCCGGGCGAGTCACGCTGATCGGCGATGAACCGCATGCACCGTATGAGCGTCCCGCGTTGTCGAAGGAACTGCTGCTGGGTACGAAGACGCAAGAGAGCCTCGTGCTGACCTCGCCTGACTACTGGACCAGCGAGTCGCTAACGGGAGCCGGCATTGAGCGTGTGTGCGCGAGTGCGCGGAGACTAGACGTCGATTCACGGCGCCTGCATCTGGACAACGGCGCCACCGTGGACTTCGATCTGCTGGTCGTCGCGACGGGCGGCATGGCGAGGCGTCCGCGTTTCCCCACGCAGCCCGTCGAAGGTGTGCATACGCTGCGCACGCTGGACGATTGCCTCGCGTTGCGCACATCGCTGGAAGGCTGCCGCAAGCTTGCAATCATCGGCGCGGGCGTCATCGGGATGGAAGTGGCTTCGAGCGCGACCAGTCTTGGCGTGCCGGTGACGGTGCTGGAGGCCGGCGACGGCATCATGGGGCGCTGTCTGCCGCCGCAGGTGGCTGGATGGCTTGCACAGGAACATGCCGCGAAGGGCGTCGATGTGCGAACGCGGGTCAATGTCACGGACATCGTGCGCGCGGGCGGGGCGGACCGCGATGCGTTCGCGTTGCGCATCGACGCGTTGCAAGACGGCGCGCCGGTGACCATCGATGCCGACTGCGTGCTGATCGCGATCGGCGTCGACTGCAATCCCGCATTCTTGCGCGGCACGGGACTCTCAGACGAACGCGGTGTCCTGGTCGATGAGTTCTGCCGCAGCCCCTCGGCGCCCTGGCTTTACGCCGCCGGAGACGCGGCCTGCGGATTGGACAGCGTATCCAGTCGCCACGTCAGGCAGGAAACGTGGCGCAACGCCGAGAATCAGGCGCGCGCCGTAGCCGGGATCATCACCGGGCGAATGGAACCGTATGCAGAGATTCAATGGATGTGGACGGATCAACTCGGCCACGCAATCCAGGTGACGGGCGTGCACGAACCCGGCGATGAAATCGTCGTGCGCGGCTCGCTTTCATCGGCGGACGCGACGGTGATTTCGCTGCGCGACGGTTGCGTGGCCGCGGGCGTGACGGTCAACCAGAGCCGTGAGCGGCGGCATCTGGAACGTCTCGTCAGCGCGCGCAGGCGCATCGAAACGGGCCGATTGGCCGACACGTCGGTTCCCTTGAAGGAGCTGGCGTGATGACGGAACGCAACTCGCCGATACAGTCGCTGGAGGCGCGCGTCGCCCGGCTCGAAGCAATCGACGCGATCCGCTCGCTGAAGGCACGCTACGCCGCGCTCGCCGATCAGAAATACACGAGCGACTATCAACGGCAGCCGCAACCCGTGATGCACGAAATCGCGTTGCAGCAGGCCATGTGCTTCACGGAGCGCGCGGTGTGGACCGGCGGCGCGGGATTCGGCAACGACCTCGTCGGACGCGCCGCTCTGTGCGAATGGTTTCAGCGTTCGCCGTGGCGCTTCGCGATGCATTACTACGTGAGTGAAGCACTCGAAGTGACCGAGGCCATGCACGCGACTGGCACCTGGCGGCTCTGGCAACTCGCGCTGCGTGATGACGATGCGCGCGCGGTACTGCTTGGGGCGGTCACCGAAGAGAAGTATGAGCGTACGCCCTCCGGCACGTGGCTGATCAGTGAAATGCGCTTCACGCAGCTTCATATGATGGAGCCCGACGACCGGATGTCGCCGCTGGCAAGCGATTTCGCTTCGTTGACCGCATTGCGCAAGTCCGGACCCAGCGAAACGACCCGAACCGTTTGATGGATGGAATTCTTATGAACACATTTTCTGCAGAGCCGAATGCGGCGCGAAGCGACACGGCCACCGATCCCGCCACCGCGCGCGTGATTACATTGTGTCCGGATCGCGCGCACGCGGATGTCGCCCACACCTGCCAGAGTACGCCGACGATCGCGGAGAACCAGTGCCACGTGCGCTCGAACGCATGGCTCAACGCGGAGTACAAGCATCTCGTACTCACGGCGCCTGAGCTCGCGCTGACGGCACGCGCCGGGCAGTTCTTTCATCTCGCGTGTCCGGCTTCGCACGACGACACGCCTTATCTTCGCCGGCCGATGAGCATCTACTGCGTGGCCGCGGAAGACAGCCGCATCGAATTTCTCTACAAGGTACAGGGTGCGGGAACACGTGGCCTGGCTCAACTTCGGCCGGGCGATACGCTCGACGCGCTGGGCCCGCTCGGAAACGGCTTTGCGCTGCCCACATCGACGGAACCGGCACACGTCCTGCTGCTTGGCCGCGGCGTCGGCCTCGCGACGATGGCGCCGCTCGCGCAGCAGGCGATCGCGGCGGGTGCGCATGTCACCGCAGTCCTCAGCGCGCGCAGCGAGGCGTTGATGATGTCGGCCGATTATCTGAAAGCCGTGGGCGCCGATGTGATCACTGTCACCGATGACGAGCAGACCAGCGACGTGGTCCAGGTCGAGAGCCTGATCCGGGAAGTGCACGAGCAACGGCGCATCACATTCGTCAGCACGTGCGGGTCGAACCGCCTGCTCGTCATGTTGCAACGCGTGGTCGCGCAGTTAGGCATCCGTGGCCAGGTCGCGCTCGAACAGCGCATGGGCTGCGGTTACGGAGCGTGCTACGCATGCGTGCGGCCTTTTCGGAAAGTGGCGGGTTCACAAGAGCTCAGTTACCGCCGTGTGTGCTGGGAAGGCCCGGTCTTCGATCTTCAGGAAACGACATCATGGTAGATCTCAGCGTCAATATTGGTTCGCTCAAGCTCGCGAATCCGGTGATGCCGGCCTCGGGTACTTTCGCCGAAGGCACGTCGCAGATATTCGACCTCAACTGTCTCGGCGCAATCGTCACCAAGACGATTACTCATGACGTGCGCGAAGGCGTGCCGCCTCCGCGTGTCGCCGAGTTTCGCGACGCCACGCTCTTTTCGATCGGCATCCCGAGCAAGGGCAGCGACTACTATGTCGAACAGACCGTGCCCTACTACCGGCGCTACTTTCCGCCGCTCGTCGCGAGCATTTCGGCCAACACGATCGAGGAGTTCGGCAGGCTCGCGGAAAAAATCAGCGTGCCAGGCGTCGCGGCGATCGAAGCGAATGTCTCCTGTCCCAACCTGAAGAAGAACGGTCAGGCGTTCGGCATGGATCCGGAAGCCACCTGGCAAGTGGTCAAGGCGATGAAGTCCGCGACCTCGCTGCCTGTCTGGCCCAAGATGACGCCCAATGCGGGCAACGTCGTCGAGGTCGCGCTGGCTGCTGAAGAAGCGGGTGCGGATGCGCTCGTGGTGAGCAACGCGATTCTTGCAATGGCGATCGATGTCGAGACATTCCGCCCGCGTGTGGCGAACGGCATGGGCGGCCTCACGGGCGCTGCCACTAAACCGATCATGCTGCGGATCGCCTATCAATGCGTGCAGGCCGTCAAGATTCCCGTCATCGGATGCGGCGGCATTGCCACGGCCGCGGACGCGCTCGAGTTTCTTCTCGCGGGTTGCAGCGCGGTGCAGGTCGGCACCGCGAACTTCGTTTCGCCCACGGCGATGCCGCGCTTGATCGACGATCTGACAGAGTGGTGCAAGCGGCACGGCGTGGCAAAACTCACCGACCTGATCGGCGCGGTGAAGATGCACGAACCTGTCAGTCTCCAGCAACGGGTGGCGCTATGAACGCGGTGATCCAGATAAACTCCGCCGACGCACGCGAGTACGTGCGCGGCGACGACGGCTGGTTTGCAATCGGATCGCTTGACGAGGTGTTCGGCGCGCGCGCGTGCCGTGGCATCGAGATCGAGGGCGTCAAGATCGGACTATTCCGTGTCGACGATGAGATTCACGCGCTTGACGACATCTGCACGCACGGCGCGGCTTTGCTCAGCGATGGCGATTTCGAGGGGCATGAAGTGGAATGCCCGCTGCATGCCGGTCTGGTCGATGTGCGAACGGGCTGTGCGCTTGCCGCGCCTGTGTCGCGCGACACCCGGCATCATGAGACCAGGGTCGAGGCCGACGTGCTTTTCGTGAGAGTGCAGGCATGAACGGCGCTGACGTGAAAGAGCCGATTGCTCCCGCGGTGTCCACACTCGTCGGCGAGCAAGCTGTGTCTGCAAAGCGTCCCCGCATCGCCGTGATCGGCACCGGCGGGACGTTTGCAATGCATGGGCGTCATCGCTTCGACTGGATCGAATACGCCGACAGCGGCGTGATCCATCCGATCGACGATCTGCTGCAACGCCTGGGCGAGCTGGTCCCGCATGTCGAGATCGTGCCCGTGCCGTTTCGCAGCTTGGGGAGCGTGTCCATCGGTCCGCGCGATTGGCTGGAGCTTGCCACGCTGATCCGCGACACCGCTGCAAGCGATCCCGCGTTGACGGGTTTCGTGATCACGCACGGTACGGCGACGCTCGAGGAGACCGCGTGGTTTCTCGGCCTTGTGCTGGAACTCGAACAACCCGTGGTGCTGACGGGCGCACAGCGCCCCGCAAACACGGATGGCAGCGACGCCGCGGCGAATCTGCGCGGCGCGGTTGCCGTGGCCGCCGCGCCGGAGTCGCGCGGTGCGGGCGTGCTCGTTGCCATGGGCGGCCTTTTCTTCGCCGCGCGTGACGTGACCAAGGCGGCGAGCTTCGAACTCGCGGCATTCGAGGCCGCGCCGTATGGACCACTCGGCAGGATCGATGCGGACGCCGGCGTGGTTTGGCGGCGTCGCGTGTTTCGTGATGCGGGGCCGTCGCGGCAGAGCCCGCGTTTCGCATCGATACTGGATGCAGCCGCGTCGACCGCGTTGCCGCGGGTCGACATTGCCATGTCGTATGCGGGTGCCGACGGCGCGGCGATCGAAGCGTTTGTCGCGGCGGGTGCGCGCGGCATCGTCTCCGCGGGGCTTGCGCCTGGGCGTCCCGCGTCTGGAGAGCGGGACGCGTTGTGCAACGCCGTCGCGGCCGGTGTGGTGGTGGTGCAGGCCACGCGCGCGCCGCGCGGCACGGTGCCGAAGCAGCGTTTCCTCGCCGCCGACGGAATAGTCGCTGGTGGCGATCTCTCCGCGCAGAAGTTGCGCATCGCACTCATGCTGATACTCGCGAGCTTCGGCGTGAGCGATGCGGCCCCGCGTGATCGCGCCCAAGTGGATCGCGACACCGTGCAAAGGATTTTGCTCGAACTGTGAAGTGAATTGCCCGCCCGCGCCGCCACCTCATTCGATCGAACCACTCGGACCGAACATGCAATTCTCCTATCTCGTCACCTTCCAGCATCCCGACCCGAGTGCGCGTATCAGCGACGAGGATCGGCGCCATATCCGCGCGTGCGTGGAAAATACGCCTGCATTGAGCCGCGCGCGCCTGTACACGCCATCCGAGGCGAATGACTATTACACGGACGACGGTCCATCGCCGGTCTTCGCCGTGCAGCTCGACTTCGAACGCCTTGCGGATCTGGAATCGGCGATTGCCGCCGACGGTCATCTGCAGCAACTGGCGAGGGAGGATTACCCGAGCCTCGCGACATGTGCGGTCGAGCAGCAGGTCATGGCGCGGCGGCCTTTTCCGGTGCTGGATTCGCAAGCGCAGGTGCCGCAAGGGGCGTTGCCTTGCCAGTTTCTCGTTCACTATCCGGGCCGCGCCGAGAATTTCGACGAATGGCTTGCGTACTATCTGTCGCATCATCCGCAGATCATGAAATTCTTTGACGGCGTGCGCGAAATCGAGATCTTCACGCGGGTCGATTGGGTCGATGCGATGCCGTGGAAGCGGGTGCACTACATGCAGCGCAACAAGTTAATGTTCGACAGCGCCGAAGCGATCACGCGCGCGATGAATTCGCCAGTCAGACACGAGATGCGCGCGGATTTCGAAAAATTCCCACCGTTTGAAGGCAGCAACATTCATCACCCGATGTGGGCAGAAACGCTCCCTGTATTGAAGCCCTAATCGCCCTTTCACGGCCGTCGTGACACGGGGTCAAGAAGCGACGGCCTCTTCCACACCACACAACAATGAGCCTACATAAAGCAGGCACGCTCGTGATTGCGAGCGTGCTGGCGTCCGCATGCGCGGATGCAAATGCACAATCGAGCTATACGCTTTACGGCAGCATCGACGAAAGCATGGGGTATGTGAACAACACGAAGGGCGGCCATGCAGTGGTGATGGGGCCGATAGCGGTCCCGGACCAGTTCGGTTTCAAGGGAAGCGAAGACCTGGGAGGCGGTACCAGCGCGATTTTCCGGCTCGAAAACGGCTATTTTTCGAATACCGGCAGTTTCGCAACGGCAGGCGTGCTGTTCAGTCGAATGGCGTGGATTGGCTTGTCGAATGAGCGCTTCGGGTCCGTTACCATGGGGCGGCAGTGGGACCTGACCAACGAGGTGTTTACGCCGAACGCGAATGGAGCGGTTCAGTACAACTATCTCGCCTATCATCCCGGAAATATCGACAATGCCGCGGTCACCCCCCTCAGCAATACGATCAGGTACGCGAGCCCCGTCTGGTACGGCATGTCCGCGCACATGATGTACGGCTTCGCGGATTCGTCGACGGGGCAGGGACGCTACTTCGGCACCGATGTTTTCTACGCATCAGGACCGTTGAAATTGTCCGCCGTGTACAGCGACACACGCAACAAGGCCTATGCGTTCAACACGGCACTCGGTTATGCGTCGTTTCTGGGTCAGAATCTCGCGGGCGGCAGCGCGTTTCGTGCGAGCAGTACGCGAATCGCGGGCATGGCTGGCTCGTGGACCCCGAATCGCACGTGGGCCGTGCACGGCATATTGAACACGGTGCGAATCGCGGATGCGGCCGACGCGGCGCATGCCACGACTGCGGAGTTGGGCGTCAACTGGAGCATGACGCCATTCAACGCGGTCGTCGCGGGTGGTTCGACGACCTGGTTCAACGGCCACGCCTACACCACGGTCGCGCTGTCGGACCTGTACCATCTTTCGGTGCGCACCATGCTCTACGCCGAAGCGACGTATCAGCACGCGAGCGGTGGCGCCAAGGCGGCCCTGCCGTCGCTCGCTCCTTCGTCGACGAGTTCGCAGGCCTCGCTGCGCTTCGGCGTGCAACACTACTTTTGATACGGCGCGAGCACGTCGGCCCGGCAGGACCGGGTCGCGCTGCTCGCGGCGCCTTCTCGCCGGCATTCATCAGCGCCTCGTGCGTTGCCCCGCCTGTCTGTGCTCCTGTCATTCAATCCACGTGTCGTGCGGCCTGTCGATCCGGCAAGGCCGCTCTTTTCGCTTTATTCACGCGGCAGACTGCATTACCTTTGCACCATGTTCCGTCACGTGCTCCGATACTCGAGGACGATACCGCCCACCGGCACGCGAGGGACCTGCACCCGTTCGCATGCGCACCAGGCGAGAAGGGCTGCGGCGGGCATCAATGGAAGTAAGCCCGTTCACTTTTGGTTGCGAACTGGATGTGGAGACGCCCCCCTCATGAAGATTCATCAACTGCGCACGCTCGTTGCGATTTCCGATACCGGAAGCATTCGCAACGCAGCGAAGGCGCTCGACCTTTCGCCTGCGGCTGTCACCAAGGCGATGCGCGAACTCGAGGCCCAGGTTGGGGTGGCATTGATCGTCCGCGAGGCCTCCGGGATCATTCTGACCGATGCCGGGCAAGCCTAGCTGGCGCACGCGCGTCTGATGATCCAGCAGTTGCGACGTGCGCAGGACGAGATGGACCGCTTCTCCGGAGCGGGCCGGGAGCGGCTGACGGTTGCGCTGCCGACGTGGATCGCCATCGCGCTGCTTGGCGGCATCATGAAGCGCTTCGAGCAGGAAATGCCCGATACGCGGATCGTGTTCTACGAAAGCCTGCTGAGCGTCGCCGTGCCGAAACTGCGTGACGGCACACTCGACCTTTCGGTCAATCGCGCCTGCCCGCCTTCATGCCGCGACGAATTCCAGCAGGTGCCGCTCTTCCTCTCGAGTTACGCGGTAGTGGGACGCGCGGGGCATCCGCTCGCGAAATGCCGCACGTTGTCGCAACTGAAGGGCGCGAGCTGGTGTTGAACCGCGACTTCACGGAAAACGACGCCGAAGGCGACGGCCCGTTCGGAGAGTACTTTCGCCGCTACAAGCCGCGCGTGCACGTCGCACATTCCTCGTCGATGATGATTGGCCTGATCTGTAACACCGACGTCCTCTCGATCATGCCCTGGCCGCTCGCGGAACTGCTCGTCGCGAAAGAAGGGTTCTGCGTGCTGCCCGTGACGGAGACCATCCCGGAAGTGGAAGTGAACCTGATGTATCGGCGCGGAACTCCGTTAAGCGCGGCGGCGAAGGTCTTCATTCAAAGCCTGAAGGACACCATTATCGACGATGCCAATACGTCCGACCCACTGAGCAGACGTGTCTTTCATGCGGTCGACTGTGTGCTGAGGGAACGCTAGACATGCTCCGACCGCGGCACAAAGCAAGACCCGGACCACAGCAATTTGACGCGCATTTCATGCGCGTCTTTTTTTTCGCGGTTTGACCCGTCAACGAATAAACATAACCATTTCTCACGCCGATGACAGTGCCCGGCGTTTGTGATGAAGGGAGGGCGCGCCGCGATCTGGTGTTGTCTGCCGAAGCACTGAGTGCATGGGGTTGGCGCATTCCGTTCATGCTCGGGCTGCTGATCGTGCCGCTCGGCATCTACATCCCCAGCCAGCTGCGTGAGACGCTCAGCGCCGAACACGCGGTGAAGAGCAATCGCGAGCTGCTGCGCGGCATCGTCGATGCGCACCTGTCCGAACTGGTGCTCGCCTGTTGCGTGCTGATCGGCCTGACCATCACCGTGTATGTGGTGGGCCACTACATGACCACGTATGGCATCCGGGTGCTGCATCTGCCGACCTCGACGTCGATGCTCGTGGGCTTTGTCACGGGCGGCGTCGGTATCTTCGCGTCCCTGAGCGCGGGGATGTATTCCGACCGCTTTCCGCGCAGCCGTTTGCTGGTCGTGCCGCAGTTCCTGTCGATTCTAGCGGTGCTGCCCATGTTCGCATGGGTGCTGCACGCGGGCACTGGCAGCGTCTTTCTCGGGATGGTCACAATCGCTAGCAGGCTGTCCTTACGCCTCCCAGGTTACACGGGCTCCCATCCTCGTGACCTGCGCCGCGCGCTGGCCGACCCGAAAGGTAATCTCCGCCTGTATGTGTCGCTCGATGGGCTGGACGAGTTGATCACTTATTCGATTGCAAGCTATCACGGCACGCTTCACGGAGGGCTGAATGGCGCGACGCCGCTCGAAGCGATGGAGTTCTTTGTTCGTGGAAGAGGGCAACTGCTGGCCTGGTTGCCCGAAGTGCGCCGACGTAAGTTATGCCTGATGCAATCCGCGCGGCACTGCCGTGTGCGCGGCTATCTTGCGCTCGGCGTACGTCCTCACATTAACCTGTTCGGCGTGCGCTATACCAACATGGTCCTAGCCAGCAGCGCCCAGCTGATTGGCCAGTCGCTTCGCGTCTACATCAACGCTGACGATCTGCGCTGCGTACGTGCTTTCCATCGCTGATGGCAGCGAGATCGGTTTCCTTGATGCACAAGGTGCGTGGCGCTTTTCAAACCTGCTGGAAGCTGTCGGCGATCATGATCCGAACGCGGGCACCAACCCCACAAAACGCATGCGGCTTTCGCTGCGGATCCGGGAAGCGGCTGCGCGCGCTGGCAGCGGGACGGTTCTGCTCTTTTGCGATGAGGCGCAACGTTACAACGAAAGCGAATACGAGTGGCGGAGGGATGTACACGATGCACTCGACCGCCAGCAGATCAAGCTGTTCACGTTCCTCGTTGGTCAGCAGGAGTTGCTCGCCCAGAAGAGCGCACTGCAGATCGCCGGCAAGACGCAGATCGTCGCGCGCCTGATGGTCGAAGAACTTGCTTTCCCCGGCATCCGCAATGCCGAAGATGTCGCCACGTGTCTGAACGGTTACGACCAGACCGCCTATCCCGAGGGCAGGCAGTGGAGCTTCACGAGGTTCTACCTGCCACAGGCGTTCGATGCAGGTTATCGACTTGTCAACGATGCGGCCGTACTCTGGAATGCCTTCGAGGCCGCGCATCACAAGGCGACCCTGCCTGGCCGTCTGGAGGCGCCGATGGAATCGTTCGCACGGGCCGTCGAGGTTGTGCTCAAGGATAGCCAACTCATGGATGCTCCAGGGTATTGCCCGGACCCATCCTCGTGAGCACACGCGGTGCGCCGCTCCGCCTATGTCCAGTCGCGCCATGCAACCGGGCGTGTGCTCGTCCACGCGTAAGGAGGCGCCCGGCGCTCATTGCGCCGCGCTTTCCGATCGTCAGCCTCGATGAGCGACGACTGACCCCGGCATTGGGCTTCATATTCGATGCAGAGTGGCTGTTGTCTGGTGAATCGATCGTATCGATCCTGTGGAAGTTCGCGCGTGCAAATGGACTACCCGGGCACGCACTGGTCCGGCTGATGGATCGGGACATTGACCCGTACGAAGGCGTTGAGCCGATACGTGATGTCATTGATCTGAAGCATCTGAGGCGCATGCTGCTACTGCCCGGCAACGTGCTGCGCGCTTCACTCCTTGACCCTGGCCAGCGGGGACGGTATCACCCGGTTTTCCCGTACTGCAGGCAATGCACATCGCTTGGTCATCACAGCGTGACGTACCAGATGTTCAGTGAAAACCGGTGTCCCGCTCACCGACAGAAGCTTGAGACGAAATGCCAGCATTGCGGGCAGGAGGCACCCTACATCCTCAACGCGAGTCTTGTGGGCTCACCGTATCGTTGTGCGCGCTGCGGCGCGCTTTACGCAACCCGATCGCCTCCAGCTTTTGCAACGAAGCCAGCGATGCGCAACGAGCATCGTATTGCTATCGCGCGACATTTCCATAATCGCATGGCAGGCGGCTTTCGCCTTGGCATTGACGATCGCGACCTGCAGCTCGCGGGCTCAGGTGGCAGGGGCGGTGCTTGAGAAGCTTCCAACGATCGACGCCCCAAAACTGTCGTGTGCGATACGCAAAACCGGGTGTTGACGACCTTACTTCATTTTTGGTGACGACTTTACTTCGTTTTACGCCGGTCGACTAATCGATCTTGGCCCATCTTGAATTGCGTGTGCTGTCCGGTGATGGCGCTTAAGCTGAGAGCATTGCCCGTACAGGGCAACGCATCAATCTCTCAGTGATAAATCAGCACCAGACAACAGCGAAAGTGCGAACGAAAAAAACCAGACTACAACTGACTCTCACGAATAACGACAGCGACGGCACGTTGATAGACCCGTCCGAGGAGGCTGCTACGATCGGCCTCGATCCGAACGGAGCCACGCAGCCGCTTGGGGACAAGAGGCTCTCCGCCAGCCGCGGCAAAACCAGATCCAGCCGGGGAGGGCGCAAGCACCGCCCGATAAACCGCGGTCTCAGGCACAAGCCGATTCTCGCTATCCTTGCGAACCGCAACCCCACCGCCATAGACAGAAGCAAGCTCAGGCACATCCAGCGCCCGCACGGAAACACTCCCGACGCTGACAACAGCGAGCTCCACCCCCGCATCTCCGTTCTCGGGAAAAAACCGCGCGCGGGCGCCGGGATGAACGCGTCCAAGATCAGCCTCGCCGATATAAGCCTCGACGATCTGCGAAGAAGGATCGATCAACATCCCCAGCACTTCCCGCCGGGGCAACCATTCCCCCGCCCGCAAGCCGGCAGGCACATCGGTGAGCACACCGGAAAAAGGAGCCCGCACGGTCAGCAAGGCCTCCTGCGAAGCGACCTGATCAACCGTCGCCAGCGCGCCTTCGAGTTCCTGCTGCCCAACACCAATCATTGCGGCCTGTTCGGGATCGAACGACTGTCCCTTCATCCGCGTGTCGACGCCCTCCAGCGTCGCCACCGCAACGGCCTTGTGGTACGCAACCGTCGGCGACGCCAGCACGAACACCGGGTTGCCGGCAGCAACACGTGTCCCGTCGACGGATAACTTCAGCAACTGTCCAGGCTCCGCGACATATAACGTCGTCTGCTTGCCGGCCCGCAAAAGCGCGGGTGCGGACAGGTCGCGATGCCAGGGTACGACAAACAGCACCAACGCCACGCCCAGCAGGCTCAAACTGGTGACTGCCCGCCGGTCGGGACGCGCGCCGCCAAGACGCCGCCGCCATATCGCGATCTCGCCGACAATCGGCCGCACCAGAAACCAGCCGATTTCCACGCACATCAGAAACAGCCCAAGCGCCTTGAACGCCATGTGATACACGACGAGCGCGATGCCGAGAAACAGCGAAAAGCGATACACCATCGCGGCCAGCGAATAGATGATCAGCACGCGTCGTTTAGCAGGCGCGAAGCGTTCGGGCGGCGGGTCGCCGAGACCGAACAATATCTCGCGCAACCACCAGCGTCCCATCGCGAAGCCGCGCTCCTGGAGGTTCGGCACGTCGAGCCAGTCGGACAGCAAAAAATAACCGTCGAAGCGCATCAGCGGATTCACATTGACGGCAATGGTCAGCAGCCACGTCGAACTCGACAGCAAAAACGCGCCGGTGCGCAACGGCCCGTCGGGCAACAGGGACCACGCCAGCGACGCCACGATCGCCAGCGTCATCTCGGCGAGCATGCCGGCGGCGTCGATGGCGAGGCGCTTGCGGCGGTCGGTCAGACGCCATGCGTCGGTGGTGTCGGTCCACAGCACGGGCCACAGCACCAGCAACGCGACGCCCATCGCCGGTACCCGGCAGCCCATGCGCTTGCTGATCACGCCGTGGCCGATTTCGTGAACGACCTTCGCGGACGTCAGCGCGATCCCCACCATCAGCGCGCCCTGCAACGAAAACAGATGCAGCAGGCTATGCGTATAAGCGGACCACTGGCGGCTGATCAGATAAAAACCAAGCAGCGCAAGCAGTCCGAGCAGCGTCACGAAGCCGCGTGTGAACACCCAGCCGATGCGCGGCACCACCGCGCTTAGCAGTGGGTCGGGATTGACGAGGCGGATCTTGATCGACAGATAGTTTTTCAGCAGCCAGCGCGCGGCGGACAGCCGCTTGCCGCTGTTTTCGACGGCGAGGCGGTCCATCGCGGCTGGGCCGAAGGGCGCGATCAGGCCGGCGCGATGCAGAAAGGACAGCACGTCGAGCACGTCTTGCGACGTCGCGCGAAGGGTCGTTTCGCTCGACACGGAGCGGGCGACGGCGTCGGTATTGCCGAGTGTCCAGCGCGCGAGAATCTCGAATTCGAGCCAGCCGATCCGGATGAACCGGTGCCGCGCGGGATCCTGCAATGTCCAGGTGGGACTGCCGTCGGCGGACGCGCCGCCGGCAAGCAGCTTCAGGTCTTCGCGCAACCGCGGCAAGGCAACCGGCGGCGCTCCTCCAGTCGCTGCCGAAGCGCCATCCGCTTCGGCGACCGGTGCGCCGATAGCCGCGCCGGCGGCGGTCGCGGGGCCGGCGGTAGCGGTGCTCATACCGACACCCACTCGCGCAGCACCGCCAGCGGGCGCCGCAACAACCACAACGCGAGCACGCGGCGCGGTCCGTAAATCTTCGCGGTGCCTTTCAGCCCGAGGCGCGGCGTCACGCCGGGAGCGAGCGCGGCGCGGAACGCATACGACATCACGCCGTCGGCGGTCAGCGTGCTCGAATAGCTCGCGAAAACCAGCTTGCCGTACACGGGTTCGTCGGGCGACAGGTTGCTGAAGAACACCACTTCGGAACCCGGCTTGAACGAGACCACCGACGCCGCCGGCACTTCGATCTGCAACTGCGTATGCGTCGGCGACGCGACCATCATGATCCGTTCGCCGAGCGCGACGGGCTTGCCGACCCACTCGCTGCTGTCGTCGAAAACGGCAATGCCGTCGGACGGTGCTGTGATGTCGGCGCGCGTCAGCATGTCCTGGTCGTAGGCGAGCTCAGCCTGCTCCTGGGCGACCTTGCTGACGAGCATCGCGAGACGGCCTTTCGCCTTGTCGTCGCTCATCGCCTGCTGCGACGTGTCGCTGTATTCTTCGCGCGCCATGTCGAGCGCTTTCTGCGTCACGGCAAGGCGCGTTTGCAGTTGCGTGCGATCGAGCGACACCAGTGGCTCGCCGACGTGCACGGTCTGGTTGGGCGCGACGCGCAAGCCGCCGACCACCCCATCAAACGGCGCGCGTACGGGCGCGGGATCGATCGGCACTATTTCAGCGGGCGCGAGCACGGATTCGCGCACCGGCAGCAACGCGGCCAGCAGCAGCACCGCGGCGGCGATCGCCAGCGGCCGGCGCTTCGCAGGCAGGCGCCGCCAGAAGCCCGTTTCGCGGAGGCGCTGATGCAGCAGCAGGCTTTGCGCATAGGTGCCGGCGAGCGCGTCGAGCAACTGCCGCTCGCCGTCGTTCCACGGGTCGGTGCGGCCGAGCAGCAACCCGCCGACCAGCACACCGTCGCGCCACGTCAGCGGACACCACATCGCGTTAGCGGGGAACCACTCGGGCCATTCGCGCGCGAGCGCCTCGGGCAGGTCGGCCGCGTTCACGCCGTGCGACTGGTGCGCGTCGGCGCCGCGCCCGATCGCCGCGCAGACGCGGTCGAGCCACAGGTAGTAAGGGCCGCCTTCGTCGGGCGTGGCGACACCGGACAATATCAACGGCGCGCCGCCGGCCGCCGGGTTCTGCCACAGCGCGGCCTGCTGGTACGTGACGATTCCCGCCGTCTCGTTGACGATCAGGAATTCGAGTTCGTGACGGCTCGCCGCGCGCGCCCGCTGTTCGAGTTGCAGCAGCGCGCCGAGGCGCAGCAACTGATAGTTGAGCGCCTGGCCAGGATTGGGCGCGTTCATTGCCGCGCTGACACGGCTGTACCGGCGGGCGGCGTGAAGACGGCGCGACCGCTCATGCCCGGCAACAGTGTATCGGGCGGGTTGTCGATGTGACCGTAGACCTTGATCGAACGGCTTACTGCGTCGACCTTGCCGGACAGGCGCGTCAGCGTGGCGGGGTAGGTCTTGCCGGTTTCGTCGATGGCGACGTTGAAGGTGTTGCCCGGCTTCAACCACGCAAGCCACATCGACGGGACGATCATTTCGAGGTCGAGATTCCTGTCGCTCAACACATCGAGCAGCGGCGCGCCGGTCTGCAGGAACTGGAAGTTGTGCGCAAACACGGCGGACACGCGGCCCGTGAACGGCGCGGCCACCACGCAGGTGTCGACCAGCGTCTGCGCGGTTTTCACGTCGGCGGCAGCCTGTTCTTCGTCGGCTTCCGCGACCTTGTACTCCACGTCGCTTGTCGAGCCGAGCGCGTGCAGCCGCTGCTTGCTGGCGTTCACGATCTGGCGGCCGTCGAACACGGCTCGCGCATGTGCGAGCGCGCCTTCCTTCTCCGCGCACACGAAGCGCGCGATGACCTGGCCCTGCCTGAAGCGATCGCCGTCGCGCAGCGCAAACTGGCTGAGCCGGCCGGACATCGGCGCGCCGATGGTCGCGCTGGTTTCGGCCACGACCTGTACGCGGATTTCAGACGCTGCGGGTTGGGCGGCCGCCACAGGCTGTGCGGCCGGCGTAATGGGCCTGACCGGTGTGACGGCGTTGGCCGTGGCGGTGGCCAGACCGGCAGCGGGCGTCGGCGCGGCCAACGCGAGCGAACCCGTCGATACACCTAACCCCAATGCAACCATTGCCAGGCCACCGCGCGTGAACTTCGTTACCTGCAACCTCATCGATTTCAACTTCTTCACCTTCGACTTCGTGGTCATTTCGCTGACGGCGAAATCTGCGCCGCGGCGATGCTTGTGATTTGCGCGCCGGCCGGAACCGTGGTCGCAGCCAGCGGAGCCGTTGCCGTTGCCGTGGCCGGAGCCGCGTCAGGCGCTCCCGCCGATCCAACCTGCGCCGCGGCAGCAGCCGGCATGGCCATGCTCAGCTCAGGCAACTGACCCGCTTCCCAGCCGGCAATCGCGCCTTTCACACTGCGGCTCAAGGTCGACAGATCGTCGGTGTCCGCGTTCGGCGGCACGAGGTCCACACCGACCGACGTGTACAGATTCGTCAACGCGGTATGCACCTGGGCCACCGTGCGGTCGTAGGTGAACTCGGACACCATCGACGCCAGCTCGCGCCGCACGCGGTCGGCTTCCGATTCCTCCTCGGCGCGCGACGCATTCGCCGACGCCACGCGGATTTTCTGCTCGACGTCGTCGATCTGCTTCGCGATGTCGAGATCCTGCGCCGCCGCGAGGTATTCCTGATAGCTCAGGTTCACCTGTGTCAGCACCGCGACGCTCAACGCGAGCCGGCGCTGGCGAGACACTTCGACGGACGTTTTAGCCGCCGCGATGGCCTTCGGCCCTTCGATCAGGTTGACGAGGTTGAAAGTGGCGTTCACGCCGAGCTGCGCCCAGTTCGGGTTGAACAGGTAGCGGTTGGTGTCGTAGTTGAGGCTGCCCAGCAGGCCCACGCCCGGCAGCATCTTGACGATTTCCTTGTAGACGTCCTGCTGGTCGATCTTTCCCTGATACGCCTCTTCACGCAGTTCGGGGCGCATCGCGAGACCGATCATCTCGAGCTTGCGCGGATCGACGCTGGTGGTGGCCGTGCTCATGTCCAGCTCCATCGGCGCGAATTCGATCGGCGCGTCGCCGGGCACGTTGATCAACGACGCGAGCGTCACCTTGGCGGTGTTCAGATCGGTCTGCATGTGCCGCAACTGGCCGACCACCGACAGCATGTTCTGCTGGAAATCGAGCCCTTGCAGCGGCGACACGAGCTTTTCGCGGCTCGCCTCGCGCGAGTTGTCGAGCATCTTCTGCGCGTCGACGAGCAGCGGCTGGAGACGCGGCAGCAGGCGGTCGGCGGCGACTGCTTTCCAGTACGCTTCCTGGGTGCTCTTGACGAGCCCGTCGATCACTTTCCGGCGACGCTCCACCGCCACGTACGTGCGATAGCCCTGCTGCTTCGCCTGGAAATAGCTAACGCCGACGTCGAGCAGGTTCCACGACAGTTCAAGCGAAGCGGTGGCGTGCGAAGGCGACTCGGAGAACGAGGGTTCCAGCGACTGCTGGCGCGTCACCACGGACACGCTTTCCGCCGCGTTTTCGTTGTTGCGCCAGTCGTACCCCGCGTTGGCCGCGAGCCGCGGCAGCATTTGCGCGATCGCGAGATCGAGCTGGCGGTCCTGCAGCGTTTCCTCGGTTTTCGCGAGCTGCGCGTCGTAGTTGTACTTGAGCGAGCGGGCGATCGCGTCGGGCAGCGTTAGCGGCCCGCGTAGTGGCACGTAGGTCGAGTACAGCGTCGTGTAGTCATCCTTTGCGCGTTGCAGATGCTCGGCCTGCGAGATCGGTTGCGGCTTCACCGCGCACGCCGAGAGCAACGCCGCCGACAGCAGCGTTGCGCCCGTCAGCCCGAGGCGTACCGCTGACAACTGCGGTTCGCGTTGCGGCGTGGTCGGCGCCGCTTTCGACCGCGCCGCATTGAAGCGGTCGCCGGTTGGAGTTTTCATTTTTTCAGTTCGCTTTATGGAAAGTGAATCAGGCGGACTCCACCGGAGCGACTTCAGCGATCGTCTGCACGATCTGCCGTGCCTGGAGAATCCTTCCGATGGGCCCCGCGTCGCGCAACTGCGCAGAAAACGCACTGCGTCCCAGTTGGGCGTGTTGCTGCGGGTGCTGCTGAGGTTGCGGGTGCGCAGGCTGATGCTGTACGTCATGCCGTCCGTGCACCGGCTGGCCATGCTCCGGCGCATGCGTGCGCGCAACTGGCGCGGGCGCATCCTTGACGACCAGGCGCTTGAGCATCTGATCGAGATCGTGCGGCTCGCGTCCGACCATGATCTGGAACGTCGCCGTTGCCTCGTTGCCGAACTGGTCGCGCGCGACGATCTCCACTTCGACCGTGCCGTGCGTGCCCCGCGGCGGCGTGCCGGTGAACGTCAGGTTGCGCGCGTCGAACAGCAGCCATTGCGGCAGCGGTCCGCCGCCGGGGCTGCGGGCGTCGTAGGAAAGCTCCGCGCCCTGGTACGTATCGTCGAACAGGTTCGACGGCACCTGGATGATCGCGTGCTGCTCTTCGATCACGAAGCGGTTGCCGACCGAGCCGCTCAGCCAGACCTGCGGAATGATCGGCTCGCCGGACAGGCTCGTCCGGTAGCCGCGGCCTTCGGACGGCGTGACCAGGTTGTCGTCGGGGAACTGTGAGTTATCGAGCCCGTTCGAATCGGTCAGCTTGTTGTAGTCGTTCGGCGCGTTGAAGTCGGGGATCAGGTCTTGTGGTTCGGAGAAGAACGGTCGGTTCGAATTCGAGACCTGGGTCGACAGCAGCACAGTCGACGCGCTGTACTGCGTCGTGCCGCCCACCGCGCCGAGGTTGACTCCGGTGGCGTCGGCGACCGGGCTGCCCGAGGTGTCCGTGGTTTCGATCAGCCGCACTGTCAGGCCGCCCGGCGTCCCGCTGAACGAGCCGGACGGCTTGAAACGCAGCCCGTCCGTTGCCGACAGCACGAGCGCATCGTTGTCGCCGAGGCCCGTAGCGGGCACGTCGGTCCACGTTTTGCCGCCGTCGCTCGAGTACTGCCACGTGCCCTGCGACGGCTCCGCGCCGTTGCCGGTGATCGCGATGCCGGCCAGCGTGTTCGCCGTCGAACCGGTCGGATTGGCGCCGCTCTGCTGCTGGTCCGCGCCGTCGTTGAAACTGTGGCCGAACAGTCCGCCGACGGTGTCGCCCGGCGGGTTCGGATCGTCCGGGCTCACCGTGCCGAGCGTGGCATTGCCGCTCGCGAGCGGCGCATCGTTGACCGCGCTGACGACGGTGCCGAGATCGACCGTCGCCGCGCTGACCGCGGTCGTGCCGCCGTTATGCGCGCCCGATACGTCGACGCCGGTAAGCGCCGTGTCGCCTGCGGCGAGGTCCGCGCCGGTCACCGAACCGGCAATCGCCACGCTGGACGAATCGATCAGGCGCGTCGTGAGTTGTCCCGGCGTGCCGTTGAAATTCGCCGCGGGCACAAAGCGCAATTCCGCCGACGACGACAACACCAGCGCGTTCGAATCGCTGAGGCCAGTCGCCGCGATCGTGTTCCAGGTCGCGCCGTTGTCGGTCGAGTATTGCCAGGCGCCCTGCGACGGATCCACGCCGTTGCCGGTGATCGCGATGCCGGCCAGCGTGTTGGCCGTCGAACCGGTCGGATTGGCGCCGCTCTGCTGCTGGTCGGCGGTGTCGGAGAAATTGCCGCCGAACAGCGTGCCGACCGTCGCCCCCGCCGGCGCGGCGGTGTCTTCGGGCGTGGCAGGCAGCGTGGCGGAGCCGCTCGCGAGCGGCGCGTCATTGACCGCGTTCACGCTGAAGCCAATCGTCTCGGCCGTCGCCGTATACGCCGAACCGCTCGTGTCGACGCCACTGCCGAGTCCGCTCGGCAACGCCGACAGCGAGCCGTTGGCGGCGCCGTCGAACTGGTCCCAGCCGCGGAACGTCAGCGCATTCGGCACCGTGCCGTTCCAGTTCGGATTCGGGTCGAAAAAGATCCGCGTGTTGGCGTCGGCGGCCAGATGCAGCGCGTTCGTCGCGGAGATTACCGGCAAGCCGCTGCCCGCGAATTCGGTCCAGTTCGCGCCGCCGTCGGTCGAATACCACCACGAGCCTTCGCTCGTGTCCGCCTGCGTGATGGCGACGCCGAGGCCGCCTGGCGTGCTGCCGCCATGCGCGTTCGCGCCGTCGCTGTCGGTCACGTTGCCGCCGCCCGTCAGCGCCGACACCAGCGTGCCGACCGCGCCTTCCGGCGTGCCGGAATCCTCGGGCGTGCCGATCGACAGGGGGTTGCCGGCCAGCACCGGTGAATCGTTGTGCGCGACGATCTGGATCGCCGCGGCGGCGGCGTTCGTCGTCGTGCCGGTCGTGCTGTCCACCACCGAAATGGTGACTTGGCGCGTGGTCGTGTCGGGGGTGTCGTTGGAATCGTAGTACTCGACTGCCCGCAGCGCCGCCTGGACGGTGGCCGCGCTCAGGTTCGAGCCGCTCAGCGTCATCGTGCCGGTGGCCGTGTCGAACGAGGCGGTGACGCCGCTCGGCATCGTGCCTGCGACGAGGACGTCCTCGCCCGGCCGGTAGTTGGCGATCTGCACCGTCGCGCCCGAGAACGTGTCGGCGCTCGTCACCGCCAGCCCCGGGTCCACCACTACGGCCGCGGCAGCCGGGTCCGAGTTGTTCGGATCGTCGAAGGTGGCTGTCACGATGCCGGTCTGCGGCACTTCGTTGACGGTGACGAATACGGGCGTGCTGGTCATTACGCCGCCCGTGCCCTGCGCGCCGGTCGTGTTGTGGTCGTCGAGCGTCACGCCGATCTTGATACCGGTGCTCACCGTGCTGGTATCAGTGCTCGAATACGCGAGGTTGTCGAGCACTTCGGTGACGGCCGCGTTCGTGGCGCCGGCGCCGAGCGTGATCGACAGCTTGCCGTTCGCCTCCGTGTAAGTGCCGAGCACGCTGCCCCCGAACGTCACGTTGCCGCCGGACAGCATCAGCTGGCCCGTGCCCGTGAACAGGTCGGTGCCGACGGGCGCGGCGGTCGCGCCGTTGTAGCGCTGGACCGTCAGCGTCGCGCCATCGAAGTCACCGCCGAGCGCGGCGATCTCGTTGTCGAGCGCACTGGCTGAGCCGGCCAGTGTCACGGGTGCGCCGCCTTCGGTGTAGTTGACGCTGCCGTTCCAGTTCGTGATGACCGGCGCGGTGTCCGGCGCCTGGAACGAGAAGTCCACATTGCTCTGTGCGTTGCCGCCGGATATGAACGTCGCCGTCGGCGGGCTGTTGCTGATCGACCCGTCCGGGTCGAAGACCAGCGTGTCGGCGGCCGGTATGTTGCCCGCGAGCGAAATCACGACCGTGCCGTCGGGCAGCACGCCGAAGTTGTACGTGCCGTCCGCGCCCGTAGTGGTGGTTTCATGGACGACCGTGCCGTCGGGCTGCGTGATCGTCGCCGTGACGGTGACGCCGGCCAGCGGCGTGTCGTTCGAGCCACCGGTTTGCGAGAAGGTCGTCGTGTCGTTGCCGAGGTCTTGCCAGACCCGGCCCTGCGCGGTGCCGATGTCGGTCGATGCGCTCGCGCGGTACGTGTTGACCGCCGGGTTCAGACCCGGGTCGAAGTCGCGCGGACCGGTGTCCGTGCCGGCCGCGCCGGTGGTCGAGCCGTTGAAGGTCTGCGGCCCGGCGAGGCTTTGCCACGTCGCGACGGCCGTATCGTTCTGCACCGTCATGCCCGAGGCGACGTTCACCGTGTACGTGATGACCTCGGTGCCGCCCGCGGCGAGCGACCCCAGCGTGTAATGCAGGTCACTGCCGGTCGTCGAATCGACGCCGCCCACGGCGCTGCCGGTCGCGCCGATGAATGCGATGCCGCTTTCGTTCGCCACGGCCTGGTCGTGGGGGGGGGCGGGGGTTTGCGGCGCG